>JAZRAZ010000001.1:0-3486 GCA_045634825.1 Eubacteriales bacterium
AAATTTGTCGATCAAGCAGAAAAGGTATACATTTTTACTTTTTTACCTCAATTCTGCTCCGTTTTGTCATTCTTTTGTAAAAAAGCACTTGCATTTGCAAGTGCTTTTTTCATAGGAGAGAGGATTTATGAAACAATATAAGGCAATTTTATTTGATGCCGACCAGACATTGTTAGATTTTAATCAATCAGAGCGTCATGCTTTTTATCAGACTGCTGCTCATTGGAATGTTCCTTGTGATGATGATTTACTAAATTTGTATTCGTTTTCTAATAAGGAAGCCTGGTTGCTTTATGAACAGGGCATATTAACGAAAGATAGGTTGACTGTTTATCGCTTTGAACGTTTTTTTGAAAAAGCAGGCCTTAATTTTGATGCAAATGAATGGAATGATTTTTATAAAAATAAGCTCGGAAATACGGCTTTTTTACTTGCTGGTGCAAAAGAAATAATTGATTTTGCTCATAAGAACTTTGATATTTATATTGTGACCAATGGTATTTCTTCCGTGCAACATAATCGCTTGAAGAACGCAAATATAAAAAAATATTTTAAAAAGATTTTTATTTCTGAGGAAATAGGCGCACAAAAGCCGAGTTTTGAGTTCTTTCAAACAGTTTTTGACAATATACCGTATTCAAAAAACGAAGCAATAATTATCGGTGATTCGTTGACCTCGGATATTGCGGGCGGAATTGGTTATGGGCTGGATACCTGTTTTATAAACTGGAATAATGTTAAAACGGAATTTAAGCCGACCTACACAGTGTCAGAGCTTGAGGGCGTTTTCGATTTATTGAGAAAATTCAGTGATAATAAATAGCATTTAATTTTAGTTGCCATTCCTGTAAAAGTGTTGTATACTATTCTTAGTGAGGTGTTAATATGAAAAACGCAAAATCAATTTTTTTAACATTAATAACAATTATTTGTTTGATAGTGGTTTCATATTTTATTTTTTTTGTTACCAGCGGTACATATTTTGATTTTTCGGGTGATAAACAACCTTCTTTAAATGAAGAAACAAATGATGTCAAGCCCGAGAAGCAACCATCAACAGAGAAAACCGAGGAACAACGAAAAGAGCGTATTTCTGAAATTGACCGTATGTTAAGTGATGAATTATTAGTACTCGTTAATGCCGATAGTGGTCTTGAGGCAACCGATGAACCGACGGAATTTCTCACGGTCGAGGGATATCGTTTAGAAAAAACCGCGGGTCAGCAAATGTTAAAGATGTTAAATGATATGAGAAGTGCCGGCTATCAGTCAATGAATATTTATTCTGCTTTTAGAAATTACGCCAAACAAGAATCAAATTTTAATAATAAAATTAATCAATATATTAATCTTGGATATGATAGAGATACCGCAGAAAAAATGGCGGCAGAAATAGTAAATCCTCCCGGAAAAAGTGAACATCAGACCGGTCTTGCTGCTGATATTTGCACAAGTGAGATGGTAAACAAGTATGGTAGTTTACCCGAGCAATTTGCTCAAACTCCCGAATATGCCTGGTTATACGAACACTGTGATGAATATGGATTTATTTTACGTTATCCCGAGGACAAAGAGGAAATCACCGGGATAACTTTTGAACCCTGGCATTACAGATATGTTGGCCTTGAATATGCTAAAGAAATAATGGAACAAAAGATTTGTTTAGAAGAATATATTGATAATCTAAAGCAAGAAAAAAATACTTTAAGCCAAACCAACTAATATGGTGACAAAATGAATGGATTTGAATATTTGGCAAATTTTTATGATGAATTTGTCGGTGCAGATTATTCTAAAATTGCACACTATATTAATAAAAAATTAGAGACACATCTGCCATATGCACACTATGGTGTGGACCTGGGGTGTGGCAGCGGTACACTTACATATCAGTTAGCCAATATGGGATATGATATGATTGGTGTTGATTGCTCCGAGGCTATGCTTGGACAAGCAGTTAGTAAATACAGCGGTAGTAATATCTTATTTATTCAACAAGATATGGCCGAACTTGAGTTATATGGTGCTGCTGATTTTATGGTTTCGAGTCTTGATTGTATTAATTATCTGAGCGATGTTGATGAACTAAAAACAGTTCTTAAAAGATGTACTTCGTTTTTGAAATCAAAAGGCATACTTATATTTGATTTTAATTCGTATCATAAATATAGTTCAGTGTTAAATGATAAAAACTTTATTTATGAAACCGATGATGTGTATTGCGTTTGGGAGAATACATTTGATGGCGTTAATATGTATTATGATTTGACATATTTTAAAAAAATGGAAGATCAATATAAACGCTTTGATGAATACCAAAAACAAACATATTTTTCTATTCAGCAAGTTACTGAAATTTTGGTGAATTTGGGATACGATGTTTTGTCCCTGGAAGATGATTATACCAATAGTGCTGTAGATGAACAAACGGATCGCATTGTCATTACCGCTCAAAAAAGGAGTTAACAAATGGCACAATTATTAACAGCGTTGTCTGCAAATAAAACTGTTCGAGTTCTTGTTTGCAATTCAACTGATATGGTTCAACAAGTCTACGAATATCATCACACTTCGCCTGTTGTTTCTGCTGCTTTAGGTAGATTACTGACAGCAGCTTCAATGATGGGTTCATTACTTAAAAATGAAGGGGAACTAATTACATTACAGGTCCATGGTGATGGTCCCATCAATTCAATGACAGTTACCTCCGACTATAAAGGCAATGTTAAGGGTTATGCTGCTAATTCACAAGTTGATATTCCACCTAAATCAAATGGAAAACTTGATGTATCAGGCGCCGTTGGAAGTGGATATTTATCTGTTGTTCGTGATAACCTAACTACCGGTGTTCCATATATAGGTAAAATTCCACTGGTCAGTGGAGAAATCGCGGAAGATATTACATCGTATTTTGCTACCAGCGAACAAACACCAACCGTTTGTGCTCTCGGCGTTCTTGTAAACCCGGACTTTTCCATTCGTTCCGCGGGTGGCATTTTGATTCAGTTAATGCCTGATGTTGATGAAGAAACAATTTCAATAATTGAAAAAAATATTGAAAAGTTTTCTTCTGTATCTACTTTGTTTACAGAATATTCGGTTGAACAGATTTCCGAAATGGCACTCGAGGGTATAGGGGAGTGTATGCATATTATTCAGACTCCTGCATATAAATGTGATTGTTCGAAGGATAAGTGTGAAACGATGTTGTCCTCTTTGAATCAGGAATCATTAAGCCAAATGATTGAAGAAGACGGGAAGGCAGATATCGTTTGTGGCTTCTGCAACAGAAGTTATCATTTTGATAAAGATGAACTCATAAAAATTTTATCAAAAAAATAAAAAATATATAAATTTAGTATTGACATTTTGCCTGAAATGTAGTATTATAGTGTCCGTCGCTGATGAGCAACAGAAGTGGCCCGGTAGTTCAGTTGGTTAGAACGCTAGCCTGTCACGCTAGAGGTCGTGGGTTAAGTCGGATCG
>JAZRAZ010000002.1:0-3270 GCA_045634825.1 Eubacteriales bacterium
ATATGCCGGAGCCGGCGGGAGAATGGAAATTCCGTCCCCGGCGGCCTCTGCCTCCGGTCTGATGGTCTGCAATCAGGACGGTTCCTTCCGGAGCGCCCTGTTGGGCCATAATTTTAGCGGTGGAATTGGTGCCGTTGCCAGAGCTGGAATACGAGCAAGAACCCACAATACCACCGACGAAAGCCTCGTAGGTAGCGCCGCCGGATACTTTTGCGGTGTTGTAGCAGTCAAGAATACAGATATATTTGGCAACAACGCATCCCGTGATACCGCCGACATAGGAACGGGCAGTATATTGAGAAATGGTTTCACCCGTCACTTCTCCGTTATTATAACAGTAGCAAATGGTGCCTGCCGAATAGCCTGCCACGCCGCCGGTAAAACAGGCATTGTTTGCCTGTCCCCAAACTTTGCCTGCATTATAGCAGTTCTCGGTACGAGCGTTACTTCTGTTATATCCGCTGATACCGCCGACATAAGCTTTGGTCACCGCTTTGTCGGAATAAATCTCACCGAGATTATAGCAATTTTCTAATTTGTAGTTGGAGGTGTGCAAAGCGATAATGCCGCCGGCATATCCTTCTCCGCCGTCCAGTACGGAAATCTTGCCGGTGTTGTAGCATTGACTGATTCTGGTTTCAGTACTGTTGGCGCCGAGAATACCACCTGCATAGGCGGCAGAACAACCGATGGCAGAAACTTCACCTGTATTATAGCAATCGGTCAGCGTTTCTGATGAATAAGTTTCTTCATACGCGATAACACCGCCTGCATAGGCAGTAGAATAATTGTATGAAAATAATACTTCTGCATGGACTTTGCCGATGTTGTGGCAGTTTTCCACCGTTCCGTTGTTGATTGCCACAACGCCTCCTGCAAAAGAGTCAAGGGCACGAGTGGTGTGGGTGGGGGAAGGATCGGTGCAACTTGCTGTAATTTCACCTGCATTATAGCAATTTCTGACGATACCAAAAAAATTGTCCGCCGCAATTCCCGCTGCCGTACGACGATTGGCGGCAGTATAGGTGCCGGCGCCGACTGTCGCGGTGTTGTAGCAATTTTCTATCAGTCCCATGTTGCTTCCGACCAACGCTGCGATGTGGGGGGTGTTACCTGTAATATTGCCGCCCTCAATGCCGAGGTTTTTGATAACGCCTGTTGAGCTGACATTTTGGAAAAGAGAACAGAGGTTTTCTTCTCCCGCATAGTTGATTTTGAGATTTTTAATGGCAAAATTGCCACCGTCAAAGATGCCTTTAAAGTCGCCTTCAATGGGGGCAAAGAAATGACCCGCATTGTAAAAATCACCGCCGACAAGAAAATCCTCATTGGTAAAGGTAATGTCTGCCACCATCTTAAAGTGTGCATCAAGATGGTAGCGCACATTGTTCAGATGATATTTGTCTGCAATCAAATAGGGACTGCTCTCGCTTCCGTCACCGCCTGCAAATTCTGCATCGGTTGCAAAGACAACCCCTGTCGGTACCATCGTCAGTACCATAAGTAAAACAAGAAATATCGATATGATTTTTTTCATTTTAAAAAACCTCCGATGTCTATTTACTACATTATAATATTTTCAGGACATCAAGTCAACGGTTTTGGCGGCAACAAAAAAGTGCCCGAAAAATCGGGCACAATTTTTTATAAAATTACGCTCATAATAGCGTGGGGTTCGAGGGTGGTTTTGGTGCAGACATCTTGATGGCGGATAATGACCGGCAAGTCATTATCGTCGGTGTTCATCACTACCAAAACAATACTGCCGTCGGGGTTTTTAAAAGCACAGGTGTGCAGGGCTTCGCAGTATTTGGTGGAGGCTACGCGTTTGGCTCCTTTTTGCACAAACTTGGAGAAATGACCAATGTAATAGAAAATGGGGGTAAAAATGAGTTCTTTGGTCTGATGGTCAAACAAAACGGGAGCATAGCAACCCTTACTTCTGTCCTCCAGCACAACGCCCGCGCTGAAGGCGGTCTTGTCACTACGATTGTGGAAAGGTCCGCCTTGCTCGCTGAGCAACAAGTTCCAGTCGCAAAAGGCAGCGGTAAAGTTGTTGAAGTCACCGCAAATCTCTTTGCCGTAAAGTTCGGCAATCTTGTGAGCATCTTGATTGATGGGTCCGCAAATTTCGGAACTGATGAGCACCTTGCCAAATTTCTCATGGGTCAGACGGAGAGCGTCATAGTGGTCGCCTGTATACCAGTGATGACCGATACCCCAAACGCGCTTTTCGGCTTCCTTATAAGTAAAGGTGGCTTTGGCGCGGTCATAAACGCGTTCTTTGTTGTGGTCCCAAATAATAATTTTAATATCGGAAAGTCCTGCTTCATCCAAGGCAGGTGCCAGATATTTCTCGACAAACTCGCCCTCTTCCTCGCCGCTGTAATTACAACTTTCCCAATGGGTTTTTGCCATCGGCTCGTTTTGTACGCTGATGGCAGAGATGGTGATACCTTCCTCTGCCATCGCTTTGATATATTTGGCATAGTATTTTGCCCAGACAGGCTTGTATTCGTCGAGCAGTTTGCCGCCGCGGAAAGGTTTGCCCGTATCCTTCATAAAGGCAGGCGGACTCCAGGGGGAAGCAAACAGCATCATATCACCCCCACAGTACTTCAGGGCATCCCGAAGAAAAGGAATGATATACTTGCGGTCGCGTTCAATATTAAAGGTGGCAAGTTGCTTGTCACCGTCCTCAATGTAGGTGTACAAATCCAGAGAAAAATCGCAGGAGTTGATATGTGTTCTGCCAAAGTTATAGCAAATGCCGTTTTCTTTAGAAAAATAACCCTCCATAAATGCTTTCTTCTGCTCGTCATTTAAAAGAGAATAATTATATGCCGCCGATTCGGTAAAAGCACCGCCAAACCCGATGACCGCCTGATACTCACAATCGTCATAGACATTGACAATGGCGGTTTCTGAAATAGCGGGCGCGTTGCCGACCTCGATGGTCTGCTCCTCAAAATACAGGTTTTCTGCCGGAATGGATTTGAAAATTTTCATAAATAAGTGCTCCTTTGATTTGTTGTTTTTATCGTATCACAAAAGCATATAAAAGTAAATCAAAATTTGGAAAATATTTGATTTGCCAACATCGCCAGCGGTGGCACCACGATAATTTGCAGAATGATGCCGGGCAGTGCGCCGGTAAAGGCGCCTGCAATAAAAGCGCTCAGGGTAAATCCGCCGGTCAGTGCAAACATAGCCACACCCCATACCAGTCTGCCCAAAAGCATTGAAATGAGCAGGGTGGGATAAACGAAG
>JAZRAZ010000003.1:0-4730 GCA_045634825.1 Eubacteriales bacterium
ATATTTCAACACCAAAACAAAATATGTATCAATCTTTGCATACTACCGTTATTGGTAAAAATGGTATTCCTTTTGAAGTTCAAATCAGAACTTGGGAAATGCACAACACGGCAGAATATGGTATCGCAGCACACTGGAAATACAAAAGTGGTGTCCGTGGCGGTTCAGAGGCCGTTGACAATAAATTACATTGGATACGTTCCTTACTTGAATCTCAAGAGGTCGGGGATACAGAAGATTTCATTTCCGGATTAAAGGTCGATTTGTTTGCGGAGGATGTTTTTGTATTTACACCAAGAGGGGATGTTGTTGACCTTCCGGCAGGTGCAAACTTGATTGATTTTGCTTATTCAATTCACTCTGCTGTCGGCAATCGTATGACGGGTGCTAAAGTTAATGGTAAGATTGTTCCCTTTGATTACAAACTATGTACAGGGGAGATAGTTGAAATATTGACTTCACCAAACCATACCCCTTCGCGTAACTGGATGAAGATAGCAACAACCAGTGAAGCTCGTAACAAAATTCGTCAATATTTTAAGAAGGAATGTCGCGAAGAAAACATCCAGACCGGTCAGGCTGAACTTGAAAAAGAGATGCGCGAATCCGGCATCCGTTTGGAAGGTGAAGCAAAAGTAACCATTTTTGAAATGGTCTGTGAACGAATGCACTACAACCATATTGATGATCTATATAGTGCTATCGGTTATGGCGGAACAACTGCACAAAAAGTGGCAAATAAAATTAAGCACATTGCCCTTAAAATGCAGAAAGAACAGCAAAAAGAAATTAAAATCATTCCTGTTCAAAAAAGAAAAACTTCTTCAGGCGGTGTTGTCGTTGAGGGAATTGATAACTGTCTTGTTAAGTTTGCTAAATGTTGTACCCCCTTGCCCGGTGATTATATATGTGGTTTCATTACAAAAGGCTATGGTGTATCCATTCATAAAATTGATTGTCCCAATGCTGTAGAAGGCGTTGAAAAAATGCCGGACAGATGGCTTAAAGCCCATTGGGACAAAAATGCTGCATCCTCTGCATTTACTGCAAGTATCCGTGTCGAAACCAAAGAAAGTATTGGAGTAATGGCCGCTGTTGCATCTGCTATGGCTGATATGAAGGTTTCTATCAATTCTATTAGTGCCAAAACACACAGTACTGACAAAGATTTAGGTGTTATTTCGATGTCGTTTGAGGTACGTGATGTAGAGCATTTAAATAGCATTATCTTAAAACTCAAAAAAGTACGTGATGTATTGGAGATTACAAGAATTTAATGAAAGTTTGTTCATTTTTAACTGATTTTTTTGATAGTAATATTTATTTTTTTGAAATCAACCACAAGAAAATAATGATTGATGCCGGAGGAACACCTGCATTAATAAAAGAACTTTTTTCAAAGCATTCTTTTTATCCAGATTATGTTTTACTGACTCACGGACATATCGATCACATATTATCAATTTCAGAGTTGCGCGATACGAGTACTAAAGTATTTATTCATAAAGCTGATGCTCATTACTTAACTGACCCTGCCTATAATTTATCTCCTAAACTGATAGGCTATGACTTCATTACAGACCAACATATTTACCATTATGATGATTTGCCAAAGAATCTTGGTATTGATGTGATTCATGTTCCGGGACATTCACCCGGAAGTGTTGCATTAAAAATTCATAATTGTTTATTTACAGGTGATACATTATTTTGTAATGGTATAGGAAACACAATGTTTCCCGGAGGAAATTTGGAGACAGAACTTAACTCTGTAAAAAAACTTTTTTCTTTGCCTGCGGATACAGTAGTCTATCCCGGCCATGGTCCAAAAACAACAATTGCTAAAGAACAAAATTTAATTATCTAAGGGTGTATAATGGCAAATATATATGTGAATGTTACCGGTCATACAAAACGTTTTGATGTTATTAATATGCTGCTTTTGTTTTGGCCGGGCAGTAAGATTTTAGATAAGAGAACAAAAGACTCTAATGTTTTTGTCCATTCCTCATCCAAGGAATTTATGGGTCTACTAAAGGTAACCGCAACAATTCGCTATCAAGGAAAAACCTTCAGTTGCACTCGCACCTCAAAAACAGTCGACGATACAATACAGTTGAAACTGATTAAGCAGACGATGTATTTTGCCGGAAAACGCGCCACGGGAATTTGCCCCCCTTGGGGTATATTAACAGGTATTCGCCCGATGAGTGTATATGAAAAATTATCTTGTCAATATACAATTAAGCATATCGGTGAAATCTTGGAAAAAGATTATTTTGTTTCTTCTCAAAAAAGAAAAGTTTTGGATGAGATATATCAATTTAGAAAAGACATCTATTACGATGGGGTTGAGAATGAAGTATCTTTATATGTATCTATACCGTTTTGTCCTTCAAAATGTTCATATTGTTCTTTTGTGAGCAGTGCAGTCGACCGTGTTCATAATTTGATTGAGCCATATCTCAAACTGCTTCAATGGGAAATATCCGAAAAAATAAAAATAATTTCTTCTGCCGGCAAGAAAATTTCAACTGTTTATATCGGCGGTGGAACGCCGGGCGTGTTAAGTTCAAAACAAATTGATGATTTATTATTTTCGATTGTTTCAAAAATCAATTATCCACTTAAAGAATTTTGCTTTGAATTGGGCAGGCCGGAAACGGTAACAGATGATAAATTAAAGACACTAAAAAAATATGGTGTAGACCGTCTTTGCATTAATTGTCAAACATTAAATGATGATGTTTTAAGTGCAGTAGGAAGACAACATACTGCAAAACAGTTTTTGGACGCTCTTTCACTTGCAAGAACATATGGATTTAACAACATTAATGTCGACTATATTGCGGGGTTACCGAATGAAAATGTTTTCAGTCACTGCGATTCCGTATCAAAGGCAATCCAACTCGGTATTGAGAATATTACAATTCATACGCTTTCCATAAAAAAGGCAAGCACATGGATTGAACCGCACGAACTTTATAATCCATCATCTGATACAACAGTAGAAATGGTGCAGTCGGATTATGAGATGCTTACTAAAAACGGTTATTATCCTTATTACATTTACCGTCAAAAGAATACTTTATCTAATGGTGAAAATATTGGTTATGCAAAGAAAAATCACATTGGGAAATATAATGTATATATGATGGAGGATGTCCATACAGTGATAGGGTGTGGGGCAGGGGCATCAAGTAAAATTATTCATAGCGTTAGTGGACGTATCGATCGTTTTGTCAATACTAAATATCCTCAGGAGTATTTAAAGTTTCCCCAAAAAATACATACAAGCATCGAGCAAATTTATGAAAATTTGAAAAGGAATAATTAATGGATCCAATTTTGATTCAAAAAAACATAAAAGAATTAACTGAAGCGTTACTATATCATAGCGACAAATATTATAATGAAGATCAGCCTGAAATTTCTGATTACGAATATGATATGTTACTACGAAAACTTCGCTCACTGGAGGAAGAATATCCACAGTATGCACTTGCAAATTCTCCCACCAAGCGAGTCGGAGGAAAAGCGGTTGGCGGTTTTAAAGAAATTCAGCACGAAGTATCTCTTATGAGTTTGCTGGACGCTTTTTCTTTTGCTGAACTTGAGGAGTTTGAACAGCGTATTTCCAAGGAAATATCCGATGTTCAATATGCAGTTGAACTGAAAATTGACGGTTTATCAGTGGCACTTGAGTATCAACAAGGGGTCTTTATTCGAGGCGCTACAAGAGGTGATGGTCTGGTTGGAGAAGATGTTACCGAAAACTTAAGAACGATTAAAGATATTCCTAAAATTTTAAAAGAGCCTGTTGATATTATTGTGCGTGGTGAGGTATATATGCCACACAATTCATTTGAGGAATTAAATCAACAACGCGAAAGGGAGGGGCAGCCATTATTTGCTAATCCAAGAAATGCTGCAGCGGGTTCACTTCGACAATTAGACAGCAGTGTTACCGCTTCAAGAAACCTTTCTATATTCGTTTTCAATGTCCAAAAGGGTGGGAAACACATAGATACACATTCAGAAAGTTTGGATTATTTAAGGTATCTTGGTTTTCCGGTTAGCCCCTTTTATTCTGTTTTTTCTTCAATAACAAAAGCATTTGCTGAAGTTGAAAGATTTTCTGATATACGTGGCAGTCTTGGTTTTGATATAGATGGCGCTGTTATTAAGGTAAATGATTTTAAACAACGAGACATTTTGGGACAAACCAGCAAATTTCCAAAATGGGCAATTGCTTATAAATACCCTCCAGAACAAAAAGAGACTATTCTTAAAGATATTATAATACAGGTTGGAAGAACAGGTGTTTTAACACCAAACGCAGTTTTGGAGCCGGTACAACTTGCCGGCACGACTGTCTCTCGTGCGACTCTAAATAATCAAAATTTCATTCGTGACCTCGATATACGTATCGGAGACAGGGTAGTGGTTCAAAAAGCCGGAGATATCATTCCTGAAATAGTGCGTGTCAACTTTAATTTTAGAAACGGAAATGAAAGATTATTTGTGATGCCGGATGTTTGCCCGGCGTGCAAACAACCTGTTAGTCATGATGCAAGTGGAATTACGGTACGGTGTGAAAACCTTGATTGTCCTGCACAACGATTTCGAAGCATTTTGCATTTTGCTTCTAAAGATGCTATGGACATTGAAGGGCTTGGCCCTGCTGTCATTCAGCAATTAATGGATGCAGGTCTTGTGCGGGATGCTGC
>JAZRAZ010000004.1:0-2531 GCA_045634825.1 Eubacteriales bacterium
ATACCACGGGACTGTCCAGTTGTTCATCGGTAGCGTCCAAATCAATCAGCAGTTCCAGTACATCATCCAGTTCCTCATGGGGACGGGCATCGGGCTTGTCCACCTTATTGACAACCACAATAATTTTATGCCCCATTTCCAGTGCTTTTTGCAAAACAAAACGAGTTTGTGGCATCGGGCCCTCGGCGGCATCTACGAGTAACAGTACACCGCTGACCATTTTCAAAATTCTTTCTACTTCTCCTGAAAAATCGGCGTGTCCGGGGGTATCTACAATGTTAATTTTGACCCCGTCCCACACAGCCGAAGTGTTTTTTGCCATAATGGTAATGCCGCGTTCTCTTTCCAAATCGCCCGAATCCATTACCCTGTCTTCCACCTCTTGCCCTGCACGAAATGCGCCGCCCTGTTTGAGCATTTCGTCAACCAATGTGGTTTTGCCGTGGTCAACGTGGGCAATAATGGCTATATTTCTCAAATCTTCTCTGATCACAAATATCTCTCCTTTACACAACCATACATTTTATCACTAAATCACCAAAAATGGAATAGGTTTTTAAAAATTTGTGAAATGTATGAAAAAAGGAAAAACGCTTACCCTATATTTGAGGTGATAGTATATGAAAAAAAGCACATTTCAGAAAATCGTTGTTTACATTTTGTTGCCGACACTTGTAGTTGGTATGCCCTTTGTTTTTTCCGCGTTTGCAGAGAAAGCACCGTCATACGATTGGTATTTTAAACCCAATCAAAACCATCAGCGACCCGAAACCATCAAAGAAGCCGATTTTCTTTCAAAGTACCCCGATGTCATCACCATAGGGCCCGACGAAAAGTCGATTTTTCTGACATTTGATGCCGGTTTTGACAACGGCAATATGGAAAAAATTCTGGACACATTAAAAGAGAAAAAAGCGCCTGCCGCGTTTTTTGTAGACGGCAATTTTGTAAAGTCACAGCAAGGTTTAGTGCAACGCATTTGTAATGAAGGGCACATCCTGGGCAACCATTCGCTTTCCCACGCCGATATGAGCACCCTTACCGATTTTCAAAAATATAAAGAACAAATCGAAGGTTGGAACCAACTGGTCGAGTCGGCAGGCGGCAAAGAAACAAACTATTTTCGTTTTCCCTGCGGTCGTTTCAGTGAAACGGCACTTAAATACAATGAAAAATTGGGACTGAAAAGCGTGTTTTGGAGTTTTGCCTATTTTGATTGGGAAACCGAAAATCAACCCGACCCTGCATCTGCTACCGAAAAAATCCTCTCCCGCACCCACAACGGATGCATTATGCTACTTCATTCAGTTTCCTCTACCAATGCCGAGATTCTGCCCGACATAATAGACAAACTGCGCGCAGAAGGATACACCTTTAAATCTTTGGACAATATAAAATAAAGGATGGCAAAGCCATCCTTTATTTATTCAGTAACTTTTCAATCATCGGACTGAGCGTGCGATAAAATCTGTAAAACCCAAGGTCATTGGGGTGGCAACCGTCCACGGTGCACTCCCAACGATGCTCGTCTCCGAAAATCGTTTCTCCGTCGATAAAATAAACATTTTTGTCCCCTTCGGAAAGTGCCTTTTCATAGGTATCAATAATCACCTGGCGCATCGCCTTATTCATAGGTGAGCCATAAAAATCAGGTCGGGAAATGAAAATAATGGGGGTATCACTGTGGGTAGCACGAAAAGCGCGATACATCGGCTCATGCACTTCCCGCAGTTCCTCGTCGCTTCCTAAATTATGGTCCCAATCCAGTACCAGAATACTGCATTTCAGCGAGGCAATATACTCTCGTATGGCAGGTTCCCCTTTACCGCTTCCTGAAAAGCCGAGGTTGATATAGTCTACCAATGTATCACGGCAGATATAACTTTCATAGCAGGTAGAGGGGCGCGAGGCGCAACCGCCTTGTGTGATGGAAGAACCGTAATACACAATGGGGTCAATATCCTTGTAGGGATGTGCTGACAACAACACACTGCCCTCTTTTACGCCGATAAAGAGGTCCTGCACCCCTGTATACAGCGGTAAATTCAGTTCCACTTGGTGCACTTTTTCATCACCGCAACATCTGACCTGATAGACCAAAACTGTCTGGTCCCCTGTCGGCACGGAACGAAACAGTCCCTTAAAACCACCGTCCACATACATATCGAAACTACCGGTGCCCGACCAACTCATATTGGACATAATGCTACCGTTAATTTTACAATGAATGGCAAGATAAGGGCTGTCGGTCTTAAAGCAAATTCTACCGCCTGCCATATGGCGAGCCAGCCGTTCAACACCTCTGCTTGCAGCCTTAGCAACTGCAGAAGGCAATCGCAGCCACTCTCCTGACTCCTCTTCAAAGAAAACGCCGTGCACCGAAAACTTATCTTTGTCGCGTGCATCAAACCACTCTACATCGGGGGAAACATTTTTTTCCACCAACATATTTTTATCAATTTGTCCTAAAGTCATACCCTAACCTCCTACAATGATTTATTTTTAATTGCTTTTGTGGCACGTGGATAACA
>JAZRAZ010000005.1:0-5780 GCA_045634825.1 Eubacteriales bacterium
GGTCAGTGCCGTGCCCAGACCGCTTTTCCACTTGTCTGAGGGAATGGTGGTAAATGCCCAACTCACAGGTTTTTTCCCTGCATCCACATAGTTCTGCGCAATTTTCACCAACGGATTTTCAGCGGTTTTGGCACGCTTAAAAGGTGCCACCAGCCCCATATCATCTGCCAGGGCATCGGTACCCGTTTCACTGGTAACCACCCATTTGATAAAATCAAGCGTTGCCTTTTTATCTGCCTCACTTGCACCCGCATTTACACACCAATAGTTTTCCGAACCCGTGCACAGTCCCTGCTGTTCTTCCCCCGGGGCACCGATATAAATGGGAAGCATCCCAAACTCCTCATCCTCAAGGCCCTCCCCGTTTTCTTCTTTCAGATTGGTATATTCCCATGTTCCGTTTTGATAAAACACAGCCTTTCCCGTTTTAAATTCGGTGGCGGCATCGGTGGCGGTTTTGGAAGAAAGGGTGCTGGGTTCTACCGTTGCATTGTTGATATATAAATCCCAGATTTTCTTAAACCCATCTAAATAATCGCCGCGGATTTTTGCCGCAGAGGTAACGGAGTTGTCTTTATATTCATAAAATATCGGCAGGTTTGCCAGATGACCCTTAAAACGCCAGTCAGAACTGGCATCCATTCCTGCCGAGGTGAACGCACCGTCAACCCCAAGAGCGTCTTTATGGGCTTGAATTTCCTTTACTACGGTAGAAAATGTGTCAAAGTTGTTGATACCCTCCACCGTCTTTATCGTAGAGAAATCTGAAGCAAAATATTTGTCCAGTAATGTTTTGTTATAAATGATACCATAGGTTTCAATCGCATAGGCAATTCCATACACCTTGCCGTCATCTCTGAGTGCAAAACTGTCGTCCGTCAACTCGCCCAGCACCTCGGTATCGCTCAAATCAAGGCAGTAATTTTTCCAACCCGCCAGTCCGATAGGACCGTTAACCTGAAACAGCGTAGGGGCATTACTCTTGTCCATTTCACCGGTCAATGTTTGCTCATACTGTCCCTCAGCAGCCGTGAGCACCTCGACTTTGATGCCTGTTTCCTCGGTATATTCCCTCGCAAGTTCTTGCCACGCCTGGTCCTGTTCCGGTTTGAAGTTCAGATAATAAACTTTACCGCTTTCTTCTTTCCTTGCACATCCTGACAATAGTGACAAAAGCGTCACCATCCATACCATCCATATCATTTTTCGTTTCATAATCAAAACCTCCTTAACGATAGTTTTGACCGTTAAAACAAAAGTATGCGATTTTGCAAAAAGAAAAACGACTGCAGTGCAGTCGTTTTTTATCAATAAATCACTTTGCTCAAAAATTCTTTTAATCTGGGATTTTGGGGATTTCCGAAAATTTCGGCAGGCGTGCCTTGTTCGGTAATCTGACCGTCGTCCATAAAGAAGACACGGTTACCGACTTCCTTGGCAAATCCCATTTCGTGTGTGACCACCACCATCGTCATTCCTTCGTTGGCAAGGTCTTTCATAACCTCCAGTACCTCACCGACCATTTCGGGATCGAGGGCGCTGGTGGGTTCGTCAAACAGCATTACCTTCGGATTCATCGCCAACGCACGCACAATGGCAACCCTTTGCTTTTGTCCGCCGGAAAGCGTAGAAGGATAAACATTTGCTTTTTCCTCCAGCCCTATGCGGCGCAAGAGTTCATAGGCTTTTTCCTCTGCCTGCTCCTTGGTCATTTTTTTAAGCAATATCGGTGCCAATGTGATGTTTTCAAGCACCGTTTTGTTGTTAAAAAGATTGAATTGCTGGAATACCATTCCGATATTCTGACGATGTTTGTTGATATCCACCTTCATATCCGCCAAGTCTTCCCCATCGAACATGATCGAGCCGGAGGAAGGGTCCTCCATACAATTCAGGCATCTCAAAAAGGTGCTTTTACCACTGCCGGAAGGACCAATAATAACAACCTTATCCCCTTCGTTGATGGTTTCGGAAATATTTTTGAGAACTTCAACTTTACCGAAGTTTTTACAAAGATTAATTGTTTTTATCACCTTTTCTCAGACTCCTTTCCATCAATTTCACACCCAGTGAAATCAGTGCCACCAGTATCATATACATCAACGCCATGGCGATATACGGCATAAAATATTCATACCGCACATTACCGATTTCCGTAAAGGTCTTATAAAGATCCACCGCCGCTACAAAACTGACAACGCTGGTGTCTTTAATCAGTGCAATAAACTCATTACCCAAGGTGGGCAAAATGTTTTTAATGGCTTGGGGGATAACGATTTTCATCATTGTAGTACTGTAACTCAGTCCCAATGCACGACCTGCCTCCATCTGTCCGTGGTCAACCGACAAGAGTCCCCCGCGCATCGTTTCCGAAACATAGGCGGCGGAATTGAGGCCAAATACGATAATCGCGGTATTCAGCGACGAAACCGAAATGCGAAACAGCGGCCAGAGAACATAGTATGCAATCAACAGTTGCACTACAATCGGTGTTCCTCTGAAAAAGCCGACATATACACTGCATACTTTATCCATTACCCGAATCCAGCATTTATATTTGGGGCTGACTTTTATTGCCGCAATCAGTGTTCCAAGTACAATACCAATCAAAAGGCCCAATACTGCTATCAGCAGAGTATTGACAAGACCTACGCTCAGTACTCTTTTCCAGCCTTCTTTTTCAATAAACAGTTCCCAGAACACCTGAAATTTCAAAGCAAAATTCATAATGTATGTATTCCTTCCGTAAACTCTAAAGAGCCTCTGCGGACAAGTCCGCAGAGGCTTACCAAACAAAAACTTAACCGTTAAGTTTAGAGGTAATTGCTTTTGCAGGGCCGTTATCAGCGATAACGTATTTTACCTGACCCTGTTGCATAGCGGTAATAGCGAGTGCTACATATTTATAAGAAGCAGCCTCGGCATTCAAGCCCGCAAATCCGTAACCTTCATCACCCTTGATGTACAGTTCGCCTGTGGTGCCGGTCTGGCAACCAATCTTGGTGGAAGCATCCAGCTCAGCTAAAATCTTGGCAACTTCTTCGCCGGTAGTGCAAGCATCAAAAGTAGTGTCATCTTCCATAGTGATTACAACCTGAGAAGCATTGTAGTAACTGTCAGAGAAAGTAACAACCTTCTGACGATCGGGGGTAACAGAAAGGCCTGCCATACCGATGTCGCATTTGCCGCTCTGAACGGAATTTACAACCGCATCAAAGTCCATATCCTGAATAACCAGTTCCATACCCAATTCTTCTGCCAGATAGTAAGCAATTTCCATATCGACACCGGAGAACTTACCGCCATCTACCATTTCAAAAGGCTCAAAACCGGTAGAGGTTGCTACAACCAACTGCTCCTTGCTCTCATCCAACACAGCGGATTCGAAAGTAAGGGGGGTACCGTCACCGAAGTAGTTGTTGCAAATTTCATCAAACTTACCATTGTCCTGAATCTTCTTGAGGAAAGCATTTACTTTGGCAAGAAAATCAGTGTTGTTTTGTGCTACTGCAAAAGCATACTCTTCAGCGCTGAGGGGCAAATCAATCACCTTAACTTTAGTAGAAGCGCCACAGCCTGCCATCATACCGAGTGCCAGTACAACCACGGCAAGCAAAGAAACGATTTTAATCATTTTGTTTTTCATAATAATCTCCTCTTTCTTTTGTGTATATAAATTCACAAAGTTTTTAATTGATAAACCAATTATAGTGCATAAAATTTCATTTGTCAACACTTTTTTGAATATTTATTTAATTATTTTCGATATTTTTCTGTTTTTATGCAAATTTCGTGCATAAAATAATATTTTATGCACGAAATTACATTTTTTATTTATACGCCGATACTAAATGTGGTAAAAAAGTCTTTCAAATGTTCATCCAGTCCCGCCTGTTTTAAAAGAAACTTGCCGTCTTCCACTTCAACTATCGTAACAGAAGCGTTACTGACCCAGGGAATATCCTTCATTCCCTCTACTCCTTTTTGCTCGCAATAACTCATAACACTTCGGATAGCGCAAGCGTGTGTGGCAATTACGACGGTTTTCCCCTCATTTTCATTTGCAATTTCACTCAGGGTTGCCACCAGACGCTGTTGCAACTCGCGCACACTTTCTCCCGACGGACAGTACGCGTTGCCAATATCCTTGAGCCATACACTAAACTCCTTTGGATACTTGACCGGCAAATCGGGATAGTGCGCCTGTTCCCAATCACCGCCGTAAATCTCGCGCAGACCTTTGTGCGCCGTTATTGGCAGCCCAAATGCCTTTGCCACTGCTTCACCCGTAGCAAAAGCACGCGCAAGGTCGCTGGCATATACAGCATCTACCGCAAAATTCCCCGCAATAAAATCTGCCGTTAATTTTGCCTGCTTTTGACCCAACTCTGTCAACGGAACATCGGTATGCCCTGCAAAAATGTTATCAAGATTCGCCTGACTTTGTCCGTGACGAATCAACAAAAATGTCGTCATACTTTTAATCCTACTCTATTGCTTTGGTTTTCCATTTGCCGATTTTATAGAAAATGAGTGTCAGTATCGCGCCCAGTACCCAAGAAACGAGCAGCGAAATGGAAATACACTCAAATCTACCAAACGGAAGTTCGGCAGTTCTGGTAAGGAATGAAATGCCGTAGGCAATCGGCACACGAATGGCTACTGTTGTGATTAAGGAAATCCACATAGGAGTCATTGTGTCACCTGCACCCCGCATAATGCCCGACAAACTCTGCGTAACCGCCATAGCAATATACCCGACCGCTAAAATTTTCATAAGATAATAACTTAAATCTACCAACTCTTTGGTGTCGGTAAAAATAGCCATTAAGTTTTTTCCAAAAAAGAGAATACTTATAGTGATTGCCGCCGAACAAAGCAGTGCCATCAGCGTACCTTGCTTGGCACCTTTGGTTACCCTGTCATATTTCCCGGCGCCGACATTCTGACCTGCATAAGTAGTCAGCGCGGTACCAAAAGAAAAGTTGGGCATCATCGCAAATCCGTCCACGCGCATCACGATAACATTTGCCGCAATCAGTTGCTCGCCGAAAGAATTGGTGAGCGACTGTACAATCAGCATTGCCATTGAAAAAATGGCTTGTGTCGCACCTGCAGGCAGTCCCAATTTGATAATGGTTTTAACATATCGGGAACGCGGGCGCATATATTTGAAACCAAAGTCAAAATGCTGTCTCATTTTCGCAAGTTTGATGCAACAAAGGGCAGAAGAAATGATTTGCGCGATAACTGTTGCCAGTGCCACACCGGCAACACCCATATTAAGACTTGCAACAAAATAAATGTCCAAGACGATGTTAATAACCGTTGCCACAAGTAGATAAATCAGTGCTGAAACCGAATCACCAAGACCGCGCAACACACCGCTGAGGATATTATAGTATGCCATTCCAACTCCGCCGAGCAGCGAAATCATCAGATAGTCGGTACACCAATCCAAAATGCTAACGGGTGTTTTGAGCAAAATCAATACAGGGCGAATCAGCGGTGCACAAATAAGTGCCAATGCCACACAGGCAATCGCCGTTACGGTAATGCAGTTACCGACGGTATAGGAAAGCCCCTCTCTGTTTTTGGCACCGAAATATTGACTGACCATAATATTAACGCCTGCCGAAATACCAATGAACAATACCAAAAGCAAATTCAGTATCGGCATCGCACTGCCGACCGCCGCGAGTGCATTATCACCCACATACTTGCCAACAACAATGCTGTCCACCGTAGAATAGAGTTGTTGCGCTATATTACCAATGAGC
>JAZRAZ010000006.1:0-5154 GCA_045634825.1 Eubacteriales bacterium
ATCAAAAGGAGAAATTTATGCGTCTGGATAAGTATTTAAAAGTAGCGCGCCTGATTAAGCGCCGTACCGTAGCACAGGATGCCTGCAAAGGTGAAAGGGTTACGGTAAACGGCAGAGAAGTTAAGCCGGCATATCGCGTTAAAGTAGGAGACGTTATTGAAATTACTTTTCATAATAAAAGCACCAAAGTACAGGTGGTGGCATTGGCAGAGCACATTGGCGCGGATATGGCGGACTCATTATATAAAGTTGTTGAATAAAACAAGCCTTCGTTTCATAGAATGTAGCAAACTATGAAACGGAGGTGTTTTATTATGGAGGAAATGAAGCAAAAGCATCAGGTAATGCTGAAAAACAGAGAAAAAGCGGTCATAAGCGGTGCTGCAGAAGTGGACAGTTTTGACGAAAATCGTGTGGTGCTGATTACAGAACTCGGTGTACTTTTGATTAAAGGGGGAGGACTGCACATTCAGTCATTGAATGTGGAGAGTGGAGATGTCAGCGTCAGCGGTCGTATTGACGCAATGGAATACATTGAATCGCAATCGCAAAGCGGGTCTTTTTGGGGGAAACTTTTTAAATAATGGGCGTAGATTTTTTGCGTCAGTTACATATAGCGACGGGCGCGGCATTATTAGGCGTAGTTATTTGCTTATTTTTTGAAGGAGTTTGTATTGTCGGCTATTTTCTGAGAGGGTCATTCTGGGTTTTTGTGTTGGATGCGGTGCGTTTGCTGGGCGCCGCACTGATGACCTTTTTTTATTTTCACAACTATGCTGACGGGCAGATTCGTTGGTATGATATCGGGCTTGAAATATTGGGATGCTGGTTGTTTCATTTTTGTGTCGGTCGCTATATAGTGCGACTGATGCGCCGTATAGTTACTTATGTAATTGCCCTGATAAAGAAGATTTTTTCGATAATATGGTTTCCATTTCGTTTTGCGTTTGGTTTGTTGGCAAAAATTACCCGCGGTTTTTTGAAAAAAGTCTTTATTTTTTTGCGTCAATATATTATAATGTCATTACAAGCATTTAAATTCAGATGCAAAAAGAAAAGAAAGGAGACCGAAGACTATGGCAAAACAAAAGAAAAAGAAAAAATTGGGGACGGTTCGCGGTTTTATCATTAAAGCAGTAGTAGCGATATTTTTTGTTTATGTTGCGGTCTCTTTTATTCAGATTCAGGTGCAAATTAACGACAAGAAAGAGCAACTTGTTGTTTTAGAACAAAAAATTGCCGAGCAAGAAGCCAAGAATGCAGAACTCAGTGAACTGCTTAAAAATGGTATTGACGATGATTATATTGCCAAAATTGCCCGTGAATATGGCTACGCTATGCCGGATGAAAAAGTATATGAAAATGCTAAAAATAGTTAAAATGGGTGAGAAATATTCACCCATTTTTTTGTAGAACAAACGGAGGACAAGAATGAATAAATACAGATGGATTGCACTGATATTGACAATTTGTTTGTTACTTGGCGGTTGCGCTTCCCGAAAAGCGCCGAAGCAAATTGAAAGTTCTCCTTATTTGCGCGCCTCGGGAACAAAGGTTGTAAGTGCCGTGGGTAAGGAAATCAAACTGGTAAGCAACCGTGTGGTCGTTTCGGCAAAGCAGACAGGCAAACAAGAAATTGAGCAGATATTATCAAACAAAGTGTATAATTCGCTTACCTTGCAATTCTCTGCAGATTTGGTGGATTGCGGGGAACAAGGCTGGTATTTGTCAGCGCAGGGTGAAAAATATTTACAATATGCCACAGAGCAGTGCCGCGTATCTGAGAAATATTTGCTCGTTGAATTTGGGGAGTATCCGGAGCAGTATCTTGCTATGCAGGATGAGGAAAAGTTTATAAGGAATATTGCATCATTATGGGGTAAGATTGCAAAGGAAATGAGCGGTGAAGCATATTTTGCTTCCTATATTATCAGCAATATTCCCAGACCCATTGTATCGGAAGAAGAGGAGGCACTTTCGGTATATGAGCAATATTTGGCACAAATTTGTGCTTCAATCCGAACAGAAGATGAACTGCATATGATATCCGTGGAAATGATGCCCTATATGAATGTTGATAAATATCACGCCTTCCCTTACGTAAAGGACCATAACTTTACATATGTGGCTTCTCCTGAAGGCGTGGAATTTTATACAGAGCAGAATGATAAAAAGGCAGATGGCATCGAGCATCTGATTTATCCTAATTCTTTTTGGCATAATTTAGAGGAAGTCAAGGTTGAGGATACTATTTACGGTAGTGAAATCACAACGGCTTCTATGGATTATCAGACGCGCGCCACTCATGTTATTAAGGTGGAACAAGAGGGATTATTTGCCCGTATCGGCGCCTCGGTTATACCGGATAGATATGGCGGCGGTGAATTGCGCGTGCTCAGTGTTCGTTTTGTTGAATGTGATGAAACGGGAAAAGAGAAGCGTGTGATTTATAATCTGGACTCCTCTGTGGGCACCGACTTTGAGTGTCGCGGTGAAAGCGGTTTTACCCAGATGGGTTCAGTGTATGATGACGGAACGGCTTATTTGGAGAGCATCAGTGAGAGCACCTTCTTTTATGTTTCCGATTTGAATATTCCGATGGAAATGGGCAAATATTATCAGTTGACCGTCACAATGAAACAACGAGGGATGAATAGTGATTTTGAGTGTACTCCGGCGGTGCAACTGTATACCTGCGAGCAACACAATTTGTTTGATGCAGAAATGCTGAAAAACAGTTGTGAAACTTTGTTTGCGGAGGCACAGGCTGTCGGCGTACCGCTTATTTTTAATGACATTGGGGTCAGCAATGTGGTGACAAAAGAAAAGGGAAAAGAGCAGTATCTTTCCGATATGATTACTGTGATTGACTCGATTGGGCAAAACTATATTGCATATTAATAAAAGGCGTGAAAACTCTTCACGCCTTTTATGCAAATTTTTGTAAAATATAAGCGATTGCCAGGACTTGTGCGGTCAGTATCAGCGGGATACCGATGACAAAACAGAGGTGCTTGGTTTTGTGCCGTATCATATGCATCGCGCACAAACTGCCAAGACTCCCGCCCGCCAATGCCCAAAGAAAGAGCGCTTTCTCCGAAATGCGATATTTTTGTTTTACAGCAAGATATTTGTCAGTACACCAGACGATAAAGGCCAAAATATTTATAATTACTAAATAAATGAACAGATACATATATTCACCTAAAATAAATTTCTACCAATGCTTGTTCTATACCGAGGGCGGCGGCAATTTCCGCAAGGGTGGCACCGCTTTGTGCCATTTCACGCGCCCTTTCGTCAATGAGTAGGTGCGCGGCAAATAGATTGGCTTCATATTCGGGCTGAGAGGTCATATCATAGAGCATAGTTTCTTGCAAAATGTTCTCTCCGGCAAAATGAGGGTGCAACTGATGATGACCGAGTTCGTGGGCAATAATTTGCCTGCTTTGCATTTGGTCAAGGGATTGGCTGACAATGATAAAGGGTTTGCCCAGCAATACGGTGTACATTCCTTGAAGTGAACCGATGTCTGCTCGTTTGATGCAGATACCAAGTTCACCGGCTATTTGTTCGGGGTCGCGCGTGTTAAAACGATTAACTAAAAGCGTGGCTTGATTTGTAATATACTCTTTGGTCACTTTATTCACTCTTTTTCTGCATCAATTTGTTGTTTGGCTTGCCAGTAAAGTTCGGTAATGGTGGCAAACACTTTGTCTTTGTCCTGATTACTTAGGGAACCGCCTGCAAACAAACTGCCGACTCTGGCAATCAGTTCCTCTGTTGGCATCGGGACGGTGGGCACAAAATCAGGAGAGGGTTGCTCACTGAGCAGGTAATCGGTGCTGACTCCGAAAAGGCTGGAGATACGAGCATAAATTTCGGTTTGTTTGGGATAAATCTTGCAGGTTTCGTAGTTTTGCAAGGTTCGTAAAGATACACCGAGTTTGTCGGCAAGTGTCCCCTGTGTCATATGATTTTGTAGGCGTAACGCCTTCAATTTTTCACCAAATTTCATAAATAGCCTCCAAAATATGCAAGTCGTTTCGTAAAAAACACTTTACAACGCAATAAAATTCGTATATAATCGAGATAAGACGAAACAACTTGCATATATAATATCATTTTGTTGTATTTTTGTCAAGGAGGAAGCGGTATGGAACGGGTGATTTTACATTGTGATATGAATAATTTTTTTGCATCGGTTGAATGTAAGAACAATCCTTCTTTGCGCTCGGAGTATGTGGCAGTGTG
The DNA here is from genome assembly GCA_045634825.1 of Eubacteriales bacterium. GTDB lineage: Bacteria > Bacillota > Clostridia > Oscillospirales > QAKW01 > Firm-08. Next base: position 4,255 of record JAZRAZ010000006.1, read on the forward strand.
TGGGAATACCGAGGAGCGTCACGGCATCGTTCTTGCTAAAAACCAAAAAGCCAAACTCAAAGGGGTCAAAACGGGGCAAGCGATCTGGGAGGCGCGCCTTCGTTGTCCCGAACTTGTCGTGGTACCGCCGCACTATGAGCAGTATACTTATTACTCTAAAAAAGCACAAGAAATATATTATCGTTATACCGATATGGTCGAACCGTTTGGCTTGGACGAATGTTGGTTGGATGTAACCGCTTCGACAGCGCTGTTCGGCAGTGGGGAGCGCATCGCGGATATGATTCGGCGCACTATCAAAAGGGAGTTGGGGCTGACAATATCGGTCGGCGTTTCATTTAATAAAATTTTTGCCAAACTTGGCTCGGATTTAAAAAAGCCGGATGCTGTGAGTGTCATTAAAAAAGAGTGTTTTCAAAATCAGATATGGGATTTGCCGGTGGAAAATCTTTTGGGAGTCGGAAGAGCAACACAAAAAAAGTTGAGTCAAGCGGGGATTGTTACCATTGGACAGTTGGCGCAATTTCCAAAAGAATTTTTGGCGCGTCGACTGGGCAAAAACGGAGAAATGCTTTGGCAATATGCCAACGGGCTTGACAACAGCAGGGTGATGGAACACACAGAGCCTTCTGTTATTAAAAGTATCGGACATGGGATTACCACTACCGAAGATTTAACAGATAATAAACAGGTTTGGCGGGTACTGCTGGAGTTATCTCAGGAAATTGCCCGCCGTCTGCGTGAAAATCAAATGTCGGCAGGGGGAGTACAACTCGGAGTTAAAAACCGCGATTTATTTGTCTGTGAATTTCAGGCACAATTTTCCTATCCGCGCCAGAGCGCTTTGGAAATTGCACGCTTTGCATACAAGATTTTTTGCAAGCGGTATGATTGGGGTCG
>JAZRAZ010000007.1:0-2943 GCA_045634825.1 Eubacteriales bacterium
GGGGCGGCAAACAGGCGATAGACACCGCCCCATCCAACCTTGCCGCTTGTTGAGGATGAAATCTTGTGGCTCGCGACTTCCACTTTCATCTTCAAGATTGCGCTGCAAATTTACGGACTTTTTCCTTTACAATGCAATAATATTCGCAAATATTTTACATTTTATTGGTTTACAAATTGTTACAAACACAAAAATATTCGGTGGTATTTATTTTAATGCCATAGTAGTTTTGCAGCCGTTAGCTAACACAACAAACGGATTTATTAACCCTTAAACTCTTACTACAATGAGTGAAACTATCGTGGTTCCCGACAATGGGAACAACAACAACGGATGGAACAGCCCTCTTGGTCTACTTGCCCTCGGCAACGGTGGCTACGGCTATGGTAACGGCGGTTTCCTCGGTGGCGGTTTCGGAGCAGGCATCCTTGGAGGTGTCCTCGGTGGAATCTTCACCAACTGGCTCGGCGGTAACGGTTGGGGCTTCGGTGGAGGCATGAACAGCAACGCTGCCGCTTCACTGGGCGCTCAAGCCACCGCTAACAACAACACCGACCTCTTGATGAACGCCATCACCAACACTGGTGAGCGTCAGCACGAGGCTGTCCAGACCCTCAGCACAATGCTCGGTCAGGACTTCAACCTCGTCAACCAAGGTGTGCAGACGATGCAGTCGGCTCTTGCCACCATCGCAGCCAACCAAGGCATGAACACCATGCAGGTCGTGAACGCAATCCAAAGCGGCAACGCATCTCTCGCCAGCCAACTCTGCCAGTGCTGCTGCGATATGCGCCAGACCGTGACAAACCAAGGTTACGAGAATCAGTTAAGGACGCTTGAGCAGACCAATGTAATCAACAACGGCTTCGCCGGTGTCAACACCAACATCGCCGCTACCAAGGCTGCACAGGAACTGTCTGACTGCAAGCAAACCTATGCGCTCACCGACACGATGAACCGCAACTTCATTGCCATCGACAACAAGTTGGATGCTATGGAGTCGAGCCGTAAAGACCGTGAGATTACCGCTCTGACTGCCAAGGTCGCCCAGTTGGAGCCTCAAAACTTCACCACAGGCGTCATCGGTCAGGCCATCGCTCCTGTCAACGGCGCACTGAATGCCCTCGCCCGTGAGGTAGACGACATCAAGTGCAAACTGCCTTCGACCGTAAATGTCGAGTATCCTCAGTTGCAGGTCGTCAACACCGTTCCTTATGTCAGCGGCGGTTTTTACCCCAATGGCTATGGTTATGGGTATAACGGTTTGTTTGGCAATGGTTGGAACAATGGTATCAACTTCTAACAAGAAAGGAGACTGATATGCCTTTTTGCAGTAATATCACTACGAATACCAATGGTACGCCCTATTTGACGAGCACCAACATCACTGTCACCGACACCGCTGTTGACATCGCTCTCGGCTTCCGTCGCATACAGCCAATCGGTTATCTGACCGTCCGTATTGCTACCGCCATCCCGACTGGCACCACTGGTACATTGCCTGTGACGCTTACCCTCAACGGTACGGCTCGCGCACTGACATTCTTCGACGGAACGCCAGTCACAGCCGCTGACCTTGAAGGTACTGGCGTGATTGAGGTCTTCAATGACCGGTTTAACGGCATTCTTCAACTTATGTCACCTTTGACAGCTTAATTAAACGAAATCATTAACAACCAAACGAAGTAAGTTATGTTTGCAACACTCAGGGCAGGCTCGCTCTTGTACATCCTCAACAAAGGGGAAGAGCCAAGTTTGAAAGTAGGTCAGGTGCTGTCCGTGACACCGCCGAGACCGAAAGTGAACACTCAGTTCATGCCAAATCCAATGCAGATGGAACAAGTCATCGACATCACAGTTAAGGTCGGTGACGACACCAAGACATTCAGCGGAGTGAACACCGCGTTGTCCATCGTTGACACTGGCGCGAACAACTATGTCATCAGCGACGACAAGCAGGCAATCACGAACGAGATTGAGGCTTTCGGCACATTGAGCCAAAATGCCTTGAACTCGGTGGCTTACCACAAACGTGTCGTTGCCGCTTGCAAGCAGATGATGTTGGAACTCAATCCTTCGATGCAGAAGGAGGCTGACCGTGACGCGAAAATCGGCAACCTCGAAAAAGAGTTGGCAGAGATGCGCAACGGCTTCGCCGAGTTGGCGAGTCTGCTCAAAGGTGCTTTGAAACCGCAACAGAACCCTTCGCAAAACAGAAAGGAGTAACAACATGGGCTACATGATTATCCAAAAGAAGGACAAGCAGAAGATGTCTTCGATGGTCGAGGACATCCTCTACACCGCTGGCGAGTTGATGCACTGCGTCGAGAAGATGGAGGACATGGACGGCTACGGTGAGCGCAACTACGGCGACCGTTATGGAGACCGTTACGGTATGCGCGGAGGTCGTTACGGCAACCGCGACTGGGACGATGATGAAATGATGGGTGAGAGACGCCGTTACAGACGCTATTGAACCGTTTTCGGGGCGAGGTGGATAAAACCCTCGCCCCTATTTCAAAAACCCCTTAAAATGAACGAAAATGAGTTTACCTCTTGATTATATGGACGAGATGCCGAGAAGCATGAGACGCTATCTCGACTATTACGGTTGGCACTTCAACCAACCGGCGTTTGAGTTTGCCGCTTCCCTTATGTGGAAGGAGGACGAGAACGGGAAAAAGAAGAAAGTTGAACCAGTGAAGAAGGACGACATCGACAAAATCCTCAAGGACAACAAGGTCGAAATCGAGAACAAGGGCAACTGGGACTATATGTACTGGGCGCAGCAAGCAAAGGCAGACTTGATGCCAGATGCCATCGAGGACGACAAGCACTACGCGAAGTACATCAAGATGATGACAGACGACCCAGACTCTGCCGACGGACAGGTGTTCACACGATTTTACGCATCGTGCGTCAACGCAGGAATCCCCATCGACT
>JAZRAZ010000008.1:0-1846 GCA_045634825.1 Eubacteriales bacterium
CAATAAAGATTTTTATATTCATCAAAAGGCGATGACTCGAAAAGTATCACCGCCTTTTCAAATCATTACTTGCAATCTAAAGTGCCATGAAGTAAAATATATTCATACGATATTTAAAGGAGATTTAAAATGAAAAGAAGTAAAAAAACTTTTTACGCGGGTGCATTTACATTTATCACATTTATAATATGGACTGTTCTTGTTCGATTTGTCGATATCCAATCCATCGGACCGCAGGAATCAAATGTCGGTTTTGCAACACTGAATGCCTATTTTCACAAACTCACGGGCGTACATATGAGCTTATACAACATCACAGATTTTCTGAGTTTCATTCCATTTTGTGTAGTATTTGGCTTTGCCCTGTTGGGACTGGTGCAGTGGTTTAAAAGAAAAAGTCTCAAACAAGTTGATCTTGATATATTCGTGCTTGGCGGATTTTACATTGTTGTGCTTGCGATATTTTTCCTGTTTGAGAAAATTGTCATAAATTACAGACCCATTTTGATTGAAGGGATTTTAGAAGCATCCTATCCATCATCCACGACAATGCTTGCCATGTGCGTAATGCCGACTGCTATTATACAACTGAGCAAGCGCATCCAAAACATCACATTAAGACGCTTCGTGATAATTATAATTACCATATTTACCGCCTTTATGGTAATTGGCAGATTGATTTCAGGAGTACATTGGTTGACCGATATTGTCGGTGGTGCATTACTCAGCGCAAGTCTTGTAATGATGTATTATTCCATTAGCACCCGACATTCCTAAACACAACATAAGAACAGCCGCCTTCATTACTGAAGGCGGCTGTATTTATTTTTCTTGAATATAGCGATCAATAGCAGTGGCAGCATTTTTTCCGGCTCCCATTGCAAGTATCACTGTAGCAGCACCGGTCACGGCATCGCCTCCGGCGAAAACACCTTGTTTGGAAGTCTGTCCACTATGTTCATCTGCAATAATACCACCCCAAGCGTGCGTATCAAGACACTTGGTAGTGGATGCAATCAATGGATTGGGAGAAGTACCGATAGCCACAATCACCCCATCACATTCTATGGTAAATTCCGAACCTGGTACCTCTATTGGCTTTCGTCTGCCACTGGCATCAGGGTCATCAAGTTCCATTCGTACACACTCAATTGCACAGACATTACCGTTCTCATCTCCCAAAATTCTTTTGGGATTATTTAGAAGTTTAAAATCAATTTGTTCCTCTTTAGCGTGCTCGACTTCTTCTTTTCGCGCCGGAAGTTCGGTTTCAGAACGGCGGTAAACAATGCTGACCTGCTCGGCGCCCAACCGTTTTGCACAACGTGCCGCATCCATAGCTACATTACCGCCACCGATAACCACCACATTTTTTGCTTTTTGAATTGGGGTAGCGCTTCCCTGCTGATATGCTTTCATCAGGTTGATTCTTGTTAAAAATTCATTAGCAGAGTAAACGCCCTTGAGATTTTCACCCGGAATGCCCATAAATCTCGGCAAACCGGCACCGGAACTGATAAATACCGCTTCATACCCTCGCTCGAACAACTCATCAACAGATAAAATTCTGCCGATTACCATATTGGTCTGAATTGATACCCCCAGTTCCTTTAAATGCTCAATTTCTTTTTCAACGACACTTTTGGGCAAACGAAATTCCGGTATTCCGTACACAAGCACACCACCGGCACGATGCAGTGCTTCAAAAACCGTTACCTCATAACCGAGTTTGGCCAAATCCCCTGCACAAGTAAGCCCTGCAGGACCTGAACCAATAATAGCAATCTTGTGTCCGTTTTTCTCGATTTTCTCTGCTTTTTCGGATACATTCCGGTTGTGCCAATCC
>JAZRAZ010000009.1:0-2869 GCA_045634825.1 Eubacteriales bacterium
AAGCCAAAGAACTGCTGGATATGGGTGACCAAGAACTCAAAGAGTTGGCTGAAGAACAATATAAGGAAAGCAAGCTGGGAATGGAGGAAAGTGCTGAGGCGCTTAAAATCTTACTGTTGCCCCGCGACCCGAATGATGACAGGAATGTCATCGTCGAAATCCGTGGCGGTGCAGGCGGTGAGGAGGCGGCTTTGTTTGCCGCCGCACTGTACAGAATGTACACGATGTATGCTGAAGCCAAGGGATTTCGCTACGAAGTGCTTTCTCTCAACGAAACGGGACTGGGCGGCATCAAAGAAATTGCCTTTAACATTATGGGAGACGGCGCCTATTCCCGCTATAAATTTGAAAGTGGCGTGCACCGCGTTCAGCGCGTACCCGAAACCGAAAGCGGCGGCAGAATTCACACTTCAACCGTCACCGTTGCTGTTCTGCCCGAGGCAGAAGAAGTTGACTTTGAAATCAACAATGCCGATTTGCAGGTAGACACCTATCGCGCCAGCGGAGCAGGCGGTCAGCACGTTAATAAAACCGAAAGTGCCATCCGCATCACCCACCTGCCGACAGGGTTGGTGGTCGAATGTCAGGACGAACGCTCTCAGCACAAAAACCGCGAAAAAGCGATGAAGGTGCTCCGTTCTCGACTGCTGGATATGGAAATGGCAAAACAACAAGCCGAAATTGCCGACCAAAGAAAAAGTCAGGTCGGCACGGGTGACCGCAGTGAACGCATCCGCACTTATAACTATCCACAGGGTCGCGTCACCGACCACCGCATCGGACTGACCCTTTATAAACTCGAACAAACCTTGGGCGGCGATTTGGATGAATTGGTAGATGCCCTCATCACCGCCGACCAAACTGAAAAACTCAAAGCGGGTCTATAAAAAATATTCCTCTAATATTTATATTAGAGGTGAAAATATGAATTTATGGCTTTTGGGAGTCCTTTGTTGGTTGCAGGCAGTTTTGGCGACACTGTCCTCCCTTTTCCTGCACACACCCCATCCCACACTGGCGGGCGCTTCTCTGTCTCTGCTGTTGTTCGGCATTTTGCCGCAAGGACTCAGACTCTGCTCCCCCATCGTCCTGGCACCCGCTCTGGTGCTCGGCATCATTTTATCAGTCTTTATCAAAGAAAGTTTGCCACCAAACCTCAGCAACACATTTCTGTGGCACATCTGGCTGATGATATACACTTTTTTGCAGGCAAACGGCACCCTGCCCATCTATTCGATTTTGTATTTCATTCCCATCGCCCATTCCCTGCCCCGCCTCAAAGCAACCGCCATACTCTTTTCCGTATTGCCTTTGATAAGTTTTGCAGCCGGATGCCTTTGGAGTGCGCCTGCAAAATGGCAGGGATTACTTTTAAGCCTCGCCTGCGGGATGATGCTTGGCTGTGTTTCCCATCATAAAACGCGCAATTTTGCCGGCGGTATTGCCCTCGGCGTGATACTATCATTTTTGTAAGGAAGTTGTACCATTGCAAACTAAAATTTATCAAAACATAGATACCGCAGGGCTGAACGAGTGCGGAAAAATGTTGCGGCAAGGGCAAATTGTTGCTTTCCCTACCGAAACGGTGTATGGGCTGGGGGCATCAGCACTGTGCGATAAGGCAGTTGCTGCCATCTTTGCCGCTAAAAACCGCCCGAGTGACAATCCGCTGATTGCTCATATCAGCGATTTGTCGATGCTGCCGATGGTGGCAAAAGAAGTGCCAAAGGAAGCCAAAGAACTGTTTGAACTTTTTTCCCCCGGACCGCTGACGGTGATTTTACCCAAAGCCGACGGCATCAGTCCACTGGTCACTGCCGGAGGAGATACGGTGGCGGTACGCTGTCCCGCCCACCCCATCGCAAGAGCGCTGATTACGGCGGCAGGAGTACCGATTGTGGCACCGAGTGCCAACTTAAGCGGCAAACCCTCCCCCACCGACTTTGCAGGCACTTTGGAAGACCTTGACGGTTTGGTGCCCGCCATCATTGACGGTGGAGAATGTCAGGTCGGAGTGGAAAGCACGGTGTTGCCCCCAAAGGGCAACACACTGCGGATTTTACGCCCCGGTGCCGTCACCGCCGAAATGTTGCGCGCGGCAGGTTTTGAGGTAGAAATTGACCCCAATATCTTAGCCCCGCTTGACGATAAAAAGCCGGTACTTTCTCCCGGAATGAAACACCGTCATTATGCGCCCAAAGCCCCGTTGACTATCGTTAAAGGAGAAAAAGACGCGGTGCTGGACTTTTTGCGTGCCGAGCAGGCTGCCAAGCATTGCTGCGTGCTTTGCTACAACGAGGAGCTGGATGCGCTGAGCCAAGGCTGCTGCATTCCCGTTGGCGCACGTGACGATCTGGAGACCCAGGCAAAGCGCTTGTTTGCCGCGCTGCGTGAATCGGACGCGACCCAAGCCGAGATCATTTACGCGCATCTGCCTCCCATGCAGGGGCTGGGACTTGCGCTGTACAATCGCATGATCCGTGCCGCGGCACATACGGTTTTGAAAATCTAAGAATAGGAATATAGATTTATGGCGAAAAAAACAACCAAAGACAAAAAGGCGGTAGAAAAGATCGAGTACGCGCCCATAAGGCCGCAGCTGATCACCGATACGATTGAGAAAAACTACATGCCCTACGTCATGAGCGTCATCATCTCGCGTGCCATTCCCGAGATCGACGGCTTCAAGCCCTCCCACAGAAAGCTCCTGTACACCATGTACAAGATGGGACTTCTCAAGGGCGCGAGAACCAAGAGCGCAAACGTAGTCGGTCAGACCATGCGACTGAACCCCCACGGTGACGGCGCGATCTACGAGACTCTCGTCCGTCTTACCCGAGGCAACGAGGCACTCCTTCATCCCTTCATC
>JAZRAZ010000010.1:0-6168 GCA_045634825.1 Eubacteriales bacterium
AACACCTGTTTTTATGAATGTAGGTACGCTTGCTGCCATAAAAGGTGCAGTTTCCTCAATGGATTTAAAGGAGATTGGTTGCCAGGTTGAACTATCAAACACCTATCATTTACATCTGCGTCCCGGTGATGAAATTGTAAAAAAAATGGGTGGACTACACAAGTTTATGAACTGGGACCGTCCAATATTAACTGATAGTGGCGGATTTCAGGTGTTTTCACTCTCTAAACTTCGCAATATTAAAGAAGAAGGTGTTTATTTTTCTTCGCACATTGACGGTCACAAATTCTTCATGGGTCCGGAAGAGAGTATGCAAATTCAATCCAATCTTGCTTCCACTATTGCGATGGCATTTGATGAATGTGTGGAAAATCCCGCACCATATGATTATGTCAAACAATCCTCAGAAAGAACAATAAGGTGGTTAAAGCGGTGTAAAACTGAGATGATAAGGCTTAATACATTGTCGGACACAATCAATAAAAAGCAGATGCTTTTTGGAATCAACCAAGGCGGTACATACGCCGATATAAGAGTGGAAAATATGAAGGAAATTGCCAAATTAGACTTGGATGGCTATGCCATCGGCGGATTGGCGGTTGGAGAAAGCCACGAAGAAATGTATCGTATTATTGATGCAGTGGAGCCATATATGCCAAAAAACAAACCAAGGTATTTAATGGGTGTTGGCACTCCGATTAACATTATTGAAGGTGTAGCGCGCGGTGTTGATTTTTTTGATTGTGTAATGCCCAGCAGAAACGCAAGACATTCTCATCTGTTTACCAAAAATGGTATTATGAATCTTCTGAACAAAAAATATGAAACTGACGATCGTCCAATAGAAGATGGGTGCACGTGTCCTGCTTGTCAAAACTATTCCAGAGCATATATTCGTCATTTATTTAAAGCCAATGAAATGTTGGCGATGAGGCTTTGTGTTTTGCATAATCTGGCTTTTTATAATCGTTTAATGTCCGAAATTAGAGAGCATTTAGATGTAGGCGATTTCGAAAATTATCGTCAGGAAGCCGTGCAGGTGCTCGGCAATAGAATTTAATACTTGATTTTTTTGTTACTTTATTCTATAATAATTAAAAATAAATTGAAAGAGGACTAAGTTTATGGGTGGTCAGTATATTGTTTTAATTGCAGTATTTATTTTAATGCTTCTTATGATGGTTCTTCCTCAAAAAAAGCGTGAAAAGCAAATGAAGGAACTGAGAAACAACCTTGAGATTGGTGATATTGTTGTTACTGAATGTGGTATTACCGGAAAAGTCATATCAGTCAAAGACCCTGAAACAGTAACAGTAGAAACCGGTTCTGATAAAACACGTCTCAAATTCAAAAGATGGGCTGTCATTGCAAAAGAAACTCAAGAGTAAATTCTAAAATCAAATCCCGCATCATATAAATTCACGAGGTGATAATATGAAGCGGGATTTTTCTTTCTCAAAAAACATTTGGAAATACATTATCAAATGGATCATATCTTTTTTGATTGCAATAAGTTTACTGTTGATATTTATATTATTATTAACGTTTGCGCAGAAGCAGTTCCGCTTCAATGATGCTATTTTAAGAATAATTCTAATGGTAGGGTTTACATTTTCTGCCGGCATTTGTGCATACCTTTTTCGAAAGTTCTCAGATGTCAAAGGGTATGTTTGCGGATTAAGCACAGGTATTCTGTTTTCGACTATAAAATTATTTATGTCTCTTATAAGTTGTGGAGTAGGGAAGTCAAATTTATGGATCTATCTTTCGGTTATATCGGCTTCTATAATTGGTGGAATTTTAGCGGCTAATCAGAATAAAAAAACAAAGTGGTAATTGGTCAAATTAAACAAAACTCAAATTTTATTAAGACAATAATGAAAATTTTCTATATGACAATATATAGGTAACATACAAGATTGTGTTATCTATATATTGTTTTTTTGCACCTTAAACATGTTTACATAATTATTAATTGAGGTTTACATAATTACTTTATATTTCTAAAAATTTGTGACTTTTGACAAATATTTTAAAACAGAAATCTTTCTATTGCATTTAATTTCAAAATGTAGTATCATTATATGGCGCTAATTTTGTTAACATAATTTGTTTTATGGATTTACATCATTGCATATTTCCACTTTCGGTTGCATACGATATACCGGAGGTGAGTGCATGTCCTTGAAAAACAATTTCAGAATTTCCGTTAATCAATTATTAGGGCATTCCATTCTTATTTTAGCCGGCACTTTATTGGCTGCCGTTTTCATTCATTTTTCGCCACAAGATTTACAAAACGAATTTTTTAATAAGTTTTCAAACTACTTTACTTTTACAAATTCATATTCATGTTTATTGCTAATTTTAAAAGAATATTGTTGGCTATTATTAATTTCAGCATTTTCTTACATACCTTATGGTCGGATTTTTACCTTGTTAATTCTTATCTATAAAGGTTTCAGTGTTGGCGTTGTTTCATCAATCGCGTGTCGTCAATTAGGCTTTTTAGGCATAAAATATATATTTCTTCTTATATTTCCACCTAATCTTTTTTATATCATATCATTGTGTATCGCATCACAAATTTCTTTTGAAATTTCCTCTAATTTGCCAAATAAATCCGGTAGGCACGGAAAAATCATTCAGACAAACAAAAGTGCCTATTTAATTTGTGCTGTTTTAACAGCTTTTGGCAGTCTGATTGAATCTTATTTTGTTCCTTGGTTATATAATATTTTGTTTTGAAAGGAGGGGACCGAAATGGAGGAATTATATAATAAATTCTGCTCATATCTTAAAAGTCGCAAAAAAGTTTCAGAAAACACACTGCAATCATATAAGCACGACATTTATCAATTCATTGTCTATATTCGGTCCTCGGGTATTAGCGAAGCATCTTATATTGATACCAAAATTATAGAAAAATATTTAAAAACACTTAAGCAAAGCAAACTATCTGATGCGACAATTTCAAGAAATCTATCTTCTATACGTACATTTTTTAAATATCTTGTTTCAACCAAGAAAATCACATTTGATCCGACACTTGGTATCAAATCGAGCAAGGTAAGCAAAAAATTGCCGAGCATACTAAATGACGAAGAGATTGAAGCATTGCTGATTCAGCCAAATTCAATTACTGCAAAGGGTAAACGTGATAAAGCAATGCTTGAAGTATTATATGCTACAGGAATGCAAGTTAGTGAATTGATCGCACTTAATATTAACGATGTAAATCTCGACTTAGGGTATATAATCACCGCACAAAATACTAAAAAAGAACGCTTAGTTCCTTTATATCCATTAGCCGTGAAGGCACTACACGATTATATTGAGTTTGCAAGACCTTCTTTTTTTAAGGAAGAAGCACCCAGCAACGGTTTGTTTTTAAATATTAACGGACAAGCTATGACGCGCCAAGGTTTTTGGAAAATTATCAAAGCCTATACCAAAAGTGCAAATATTAATAAAGACATAACACCAACAACTTTGCGCCATTCACTTGCAACTCATTTGTTGAAAAACGGTGCTGACTTAAATACACTAAAGGATATGCTCGGGCACGCTACAATTACATCCACTAAAGTATATACAAAACTTTTAAAGAAAGAGTATATGTCTGTGTATGAGCATTGCCATCCAAGAGCTAAAATCAGATAGGACAAGGTATTTAAAATGAATTTATTTTCACAATATACAAAAGAAGGTCATGGCATTAGCAAAGAACAGGCTAATGCACCCGCCTTTATTCAATTTTTTAGAATTTTATCAACGCGCTTTTGGAGTTTGATATTACTAAATCTTCTTTATATTCTTTTTTGTATCCCGCTATTAACAATCGGTCCCGCGACTGCCGGTATGGTTAAAGTTTTAAGAAACTGGTCAAGAAGGGAACACGCTTTTATCTGGGGCGATTTTTGGGAAACATTCAGAGTAAACTTTAAGCAAAGTTTTATTGTTGGCTTAATTAATCTCATTTCTTGGCCGATATTAATCTACGATTTGTGGTTCTTTTGGGCAAACGGCGCTCATATTTTTTATATAATTCTAATGGCTATTACAGCAATTGTTTGGCTATTTATGAATTATTACATTTTTACAATGCTTGTTACATTTAGGCTTACATTACCACAGTTATACAAAAATGCATTTATATTTGCATGGGCAGGCATTATTCGCAATATTGCAATTTCTGCAATAATTGTCGTATTATCTTTATTATTTTTTACTTTTAGATCAAATCCATTAGTATGGATAATTTTCATTTGTTGTTTTTTGGGCCTTGTATGGTACGTTATCGTATTTATAACATATCCTTTAATTAAAAAGACAATGATTGACGGTTTTGATCCTAAAACAGGAAAACGAATTGAGAAAAAAGACGACAAAGAATAATGAAATTTAAAAAGAAAGACAAGACAGTTTATGTGTCTTGTCTTTCTTTATTTCTAAACGATGAAAGGGGATTGGATTCCGCTGCATTTCGAACTTGATCGTTATCAACATGGGTATATATTTGTGTTGTACCTAAGTTTTCATGGCCCAAAATTTCTTGCAAAACACGAATGTCTACATTTCCATGCCGATGCATTAATGTTGCGGCAGTGTGACGCAATTTGTGTGTTGATAGGTTTTGATTGGAAAGTCCGGCTGTATTCAAATGCTTTTTTACAAGCCATTGAACCGTTTTAGGACTAATTCTTGTTTTATTTCTACTCACAAATAGTGCATCGCGGTCTTTCAGTCCATCATTTGGACGTATTTTAAGATAATCTTCTATTGCATTTTTACATGCAATATTAAGAAAAATAGACCTTTGTTTATTTCCTTTACCATTTACGGTAATGAAATCACCACTAATATCGGACAGATTTAAGTTTACAAGTTCTGACAAGCGCAATCCGCAATTCAAAAATATCGTCAGAATCGCAAAATCCCGTTGTTTATTAGGTCCATCAACACTCTCAAGTAATTTAATACTATCATTTAAATTCAGATATCTGGGCAAAGATTTTGGCAGTGAAGGGGAATCAAGTTCTTCAATAGGATTATCAGTAAGCAAATTTGCCTTATTTGTTAAATATTTAAAAAAGGTTCTCAAGCAAGAAATTCTACGACTGCGCGAACGAGCAGAATTTTTTCGAACATTTTCAAGATAAAACAAAAATTCGTAAATATCCGAAAGAGTAATATTACGAATAAATTCAATATCTATGTCTGTAATATTAATCTTCTCAAAAGGAGTATCAGAGATGGAAAACTTTCTCATTTTCATATACTTAAAAAATGTTCTAAGGTCAAAATAATAATCTTCACCAGTAACTTTACTTTCACCACGAACAACTTGAATATACATCAGAAAATCTTTTACTATCTGGGGAACATCGTTATATTTTTGCATTAAATCACCTCGATTTATATGACTGACATAAATAGGGAAACAGAAAAAGAAATATTTCTAATTATACATAATAAATATTATGTATAATTGAGGGGAGAGAATAACCAAAATAAAAGTTTATTTATTAGTAGTTTTGTTTTTTATTAGGAATATGGCCTGTGATACAGATTTAACACTTATGATCTCAATACCCTCAATTTTTGTTTTTAGTATATTTCTTCCTGGAATCATCACACAATTAAAACCCAATTTTTTGGCTTCAGAAATTCGCTTTTCTATAAAACTGACTGCTCTGATTTCACCTGACAATCCGATTTCTCCCATTACCAACATATCAGATGGAATCTCAAAATCTGCAAGACTGGACGCAATAGCGAGAACTATCGCTAAATCAGCGCTTGGTTCATCAATCTTAAATCCTCCAATAACATTAACATAAGCATCTTGATTAAATAACTGAAAACCGGCTCGTTTTTCAAGAACCGCAATCAGTAATGCCATTCGATTGTAGTCAACACCTGCTGACATACGACGAGGATTAGGATATGCCGTTTTGGAAACTAATGCTTGTACTTCTGCGAGAATTGGTCTCGTACCTTCCATAAGACATGTCACGCATGAACCCGGAACATTCTCTGGTCTACCTTCCAAAAACATTTTTGAAGGATTATCAACCTCAATCAAACCTGTTGATGCCATATCAAAAACACCGATTTCATTGGTTGATCCAAAACGATTTTTAACAGCTCTTAATACTCTAAAGT
>JAZRAZ010000011.1:0-4661 GCA_045634825.1 Eubacteriales bacterium
TTTACACCGCCCGTCATTACCACAAGGTCGCCCGGTTGCAGACCAAAGTGCTCCTGCGTTAAACGCTTTGCTTCGTGGAACATTACTTCCGTCGAGTCATACGAGCGCATCATAACGGGGTTTACACCCCAGAAAAGAGCCAACTTGAGCGAGGTTTTACGGTCGGTGGTCAGCCCCAGAATGTCAGCAGGAGAACGGAATCTGGAAACCATCCGCACCGTCATTCCCGACAAAGAACATACACACAACGCTTTGGCACCGATATCTATCGTCATACCGCAAGCGGCGTGGGAAATTGCATCCACCATATTCTTGATTTTAAACTCAGTTTTGAGAAAACGCTTGGAATAATGAATACTTTTCTCGGTATGCTCCGCAATCTTTGCCATCGTTTCCACTGCCAGCACAGGATACTTTCCTGCCGCCGTTTCTCCCGAAAGCATAATGGCACTGGTCCCGTCATACACGGCGTTGGCAACGTCAGAAATCTCCGCACGGGTGGGGCGGGGATTCTGAATCATACTCTCCAGCATTTCGGTGGCGGTAATGGAGCGTTTACCCAGCAATCTGCACTCGGTGATGATGCGTTTTTGCACCGCAGGCAGTTGTTCAAAGGGTATTTCCACACCCATATCCCCTCTGCCAATCATAATGCCCTCACAATGCTGACAAATCTCGGCAATATGGTCAATACCGCTTTGGTTTTCAATCTTGGCAATCAGGTCGACGCCGACGGCACCCTGCTCCTTTAAAAATTCCTGCACATCTATTAAGTCCTGTGCACAGGAAACAAAGGAACAAGCCACAAAGTCTACCCCGTGTTCAATGCCGAACAACAAATCCTCTTTATCCTGCTCACTCAGATAGGTCTGTTTGAGCACTTTTTTGGGGAAACTCATACTTTTACGGCTGCCCATCTCACCGCCGGCAATCACACGACAATGAATGTCCGTTTCCGTCAAGGACTCAACCTGAAAAATCAGCAGTCCGTTGTTGACCAACACCTTGTCCCCAACCGTCAAATCCTTTGCCATTCCTTTATAACTGACCGAAACTCGTTTTTCATCCCCTATCACCTCGTCGGTGGTAAAGGTAAAACTGTCCCCATCATTTAAAAATATACTACCGTTTTCAAACAGCCCGATACGATACTCAGGTCCCTTTGTGTCCAACATAATGGCAATCGGTAAATTCAAATCATCTCTGACTTTTTTAATAAGGCGGATTTTTTCTGCCTGTTCGGCGTGCGTTCCGTGAGAAAAATTCAGTCTGGCAACATTCATTCCTGCCTTTGCCAGTCCGATGAGTACCTCCTCGGAAGAACTGGCAGGACCGATGGTACAAATAATTTTTGTTTTTCGCATAGGGCGTAGTTCTCCTTATATTTCTACGCCAAAGTATAACATATTTTGCAATTTGTGTCAACGAAACATAAAAAAAGAACACGCGAGCGCGTGTTCTTTCCTAATCTTAAAGAGTGTTGAGTTTTTTGGTCAGCTGACTCTTTTTGCGAGCGGCGTTGTTTTTATGAAGCAGGTTTTTGGCAGCAGCCTTATCAACCTTTTGAACAGCCTCCGCATAAACAGCAGTGGCAGTTTCTTTATCACCGGCTGTAACAGCAGCATCGAATTTCTTGAGAGTGGTTCTCAGTTCAGACTTTGCCATTTTGTTTTCCAAAGTCTTGGTTTCGGTAACAATAACTCTCTTTTTAGCAGATTTAATATTCGGCACGGGGTGCACCTCCCTCACATAATTTTTATCAGTAATTGACATTTTACCATCAAATTTACATAAAATCAATACCTTTTTCTTAAAAAACAGCAATTTTTCTTGACTTAATAAAAATAGTGTTGTACAATATACACATATTGGAATAATATTGTGGATAGAAAGGTATGCAATTTGGAAAATTTTGTCACATTTGATCATAACCTGCTGACCCTTGCGTTGCAGAACGATCAGGATGCATATGCTCAAATCATTCATTTTTTCTATCCCATCATTTCTTCCATCTGCTCCTCATACTTTCTTGCGGGAGGAGACAGGGATGATTTAATGCAAGAAGGGCTGATTGGACTGTACCGCGCCGTATGCAGTTATGATGAGGACAAAAATGATAATTTTGTCAAATACGCCAAAATCTGCATCCACCGCGCCATTCTCACCGCCATCAAGGCAGACAGTCGTTTAAAAAACTCCGCGCTCAACACCTCGCTTCCTCTTTCCGACAAGTTGGAACTGAAAGGCGAGAGTGCCGAGGAAACGGCAATTCAGCGGGAAAGACTGCTGGATGTCTATGAGAAAATAGAGGACAAGCTCAGTGACTTGGAAAGAACCATTCTTTCCCTGTTTATTGACGGTCTTTCTTATAAGCAAATCGCAGAGAAAATCGGCAAATCCCCCAAGAGTGTAGACAATGCGCTCTGCCGCATCCGCGGTAAATTACTTTCGTAAATGTCCGCTGAAAATCGGATAATTTATATTTTTTCAAAAAGAGAGAGGTAAACCCCAATGTACGAAGACAAGACATTAACTTGCAAAGAATGCGGCAAAGAGTTCGTTTTCACCGCCGGTGAGCAGGAATTCTATGCAGAAAAAGGCTTCCAGAACGAGCCGCAAAGATGCAAAGAGTGCAGAGATGCCCGCAAGGCAGCTGCCAAGAGCGCCAGAGTTATGTATGATGCAGTTTGTGCAGCATGCGGCGCTGAATGCAAAGTTCCCTTCCAACCCACTGAAGACAGACCTGTTTATTGCAGCGAATGCTTCGCCAAAATGAAAGAGGAGCAAGCATAAGCTTTTAAAAATAATTTAAATGCTTAAAAGTCGAGTCACCAATCGGTGACTCGACTTTTTATTTCGGGGTCCCCGCAAATCGCAAAATTTGTGGAGTGTGATTTATAATATCATTGCCGTGTCAAACACCGTTTCAATCACCCGCGAGCACGGCTCAGGTGAATAGCGCCAACGCTCGATACGGTCCCCTGTAACAAAATACTTTGGTTCTGTTGGTGCAGGGGCAACTTCTCCCGTATCGACAATAGCAAGTTTGACCTTCATTTTATCAGGCAGAATACTCTTGATATATACCCCTGCAAGACAACCGGGGTTGATGCCGGGTGCATACTCAGCAAGCCCTGCAAGATTGGGGGAAAGTTCCACAAAAATGCCGTAACTCTCCACACTGCGTACAATTCCGCTGACCGTCTGCCCCGCTTCAAACAGAGCGGCATTTTCTTCCCAGGTACCCAGCAACTCCTTATGAGAAAGGATAATACGGCGGTTTTCCCTGTCAATCTCCTTGACCACTGCGCGAATTTCCATTCCCACGGTAAAACGGTCGGCAGGATGACGGATACGGCTGACCGATATATTGTCAATAGAAATCATACTGACAATTCCGCACCCGATGTCAGCAAATGCGCCAAACGGCTCGAGATGGGTAATACGCGCATCAATAATATCTCCCTGTTGCAAAGAAGAAAAAAGCATATTACTGCACTCCTTTTGTGCCGCGGCACGCGACAAAACCACCTTGCCGCTTTCCTCCTCCACCGCTGTCACTTTAAAAGATACCATTTTATTGACACGGGTGATAATTGCCACATCTCTGAGTGTACCTTCTTTAACGCCCAGCGCACACTCCTCTCTGGGAATAATACCGCGGTACTCTCCCAAATCCACATATAAATTATGTGCCGCATCGCACATTACACAGCGCGCCTGCAATATCTTACCCTGTCGCATCGCCATTTTGAGTCCCTGTAGTGAGGAAAGATACACTTCCTCCCCACTGCCCATAACGCCCTCACTTCTGAAAAGATTTTCCTTCATATTGTTTCCCTCCAATGTTTTGTATATATCTATGTCTTTTTTCTCTCAAGTATGCGCCAACTTTTTTATTTTTCGGATTGCTTATATTATAATATTGTGATATAATATAAAATGTAAAATTATGTAGAGTGAAAAAGAGGATTTTTATGAACATCTCGGTTGGTCAGCACATTGTGATGAAAAAACCCCACCCTTGTGGCAGTAAAGAATTTACCGTCACCCGCATCGGCGCAGATTTTAAAATCAGATGTGAAGGGTGTGGCAGAGAAATGATGTTGCCACGCAGTAAAGTAGAGAAAAACATTAAAGAAATCAAAGGTGCACTATGATTGAAAAGTTGACTGAAATTGAAAAAAGATTTGAGGAAATCGGCGGTATGCTTGCCGACCCCGATGTGTTGTCCGACCAGGCAAACTACACCAAACTGATGCGCGAACACAAGCAACTCTCTCCCATTATGGAGGAGTTTGCCCGTTATAAAGGTCACGCCGAGGCTTTTGAGGAAGCCAAAGAACTGCTGGATATGGGTGACCAAGAACTCAAAGAGTTGGCTGAAGAACAATATAAAGAAAGCAAACTGGGAATGGAGGAAAGTGCTGAAGCGCTTAAAATCTTACTGCTCCCCCGCGACCCGAATGATGACAGGAATGTCATCGTCGAAATCCGTGGCGGTGCAGGCGGTGAGGAAGCGGCTTTGTTTGCCGCCGCACTGTACAGAATGTACACGATGTATGCCGAAGCCAAGGGATTTCGCTACGAAGTACTTTCCCTCAACGAAACGGGGCTGGGCGGTATCAAAGAAATTGCCTTTAACATTATGGGAGACGGCG
>JAZRAZ010000012.1:0-3248 GCA_045634825.1 Eubacteriales bacterium
ATGCCAAAATCAAACGTGACAGCAATACCCATACCGACATAGTCGCTACAGAAGGTGGATTTCTCGCCACTTGTTGTTTAACAGAAAACGACAGAATTTTACTTGAATACAAAGTTCTTGTTCCCGATGAGATGCAAGCACACTTGATTGCAGACCAATTCGTAAAAAATCCTACTGAAAAATACCAAAGCATAATGGCAGCACTCATTGATGAAAATCTATTTAATTAATACCCTGCAGGCACTTATAAAGAGTGCCTGCTCTATTTTTAATGATTATAGCACAATATATGCCCATTATTTGACAATTTATAAAGAATATAGTACAATATAGAGTATATTTTTAAAACGGAGGCCACTATGGCAAAAAAGAAACAATATGACAATGATACTATCGTAAAATTAGTCGGTGCCGACCGCGTTCGCCTTCGTCCCGGTGTAATTTTTGGTTCTGATGGTTTAGAAGGATGTAAACACGCTGTTTTCGAAATCCTTTCCAACTCCATCGACGAGGCACGAGAAGGATTCGGCAATGAAATCATCATCACCCGATATAAAGACCACTCCATTGAAATCGAAGACTTTGGTCGCGGTGTACCTGTAGATTTCAATTCCAAAGAAAACTGCTATAACTGGGAGTTGGTTTACTGCGAGTTATATGCAGGTGGTAAATACGAAAAGCACAGCGGCGCAAATTACGAATACTCTTTAGGTCTGAATGGTTTGGGCGCTTGTGCAACACAGTACGCCTCAAGATATATGGATGTCACTGTTTATCGCGACAGCAAAAAGTATTCCCTTCACTTTGAAAAGGGTGATAATGTTGGCGGACTTAATATTGAAGACAGCACACGCAAAAAAACAGGTACCATCACTCGTTGGTTACCTGACCTTGATGTTTTTACCGACATTAACATTGAAAAAGAGTATTTTCAAGATATACTGAAAAAGCAGTCAATTGTCAATGCTGGTTTGAAACTTACTTTCCGCAACGAAACCAACTCAGGATTTGAAAGTGAACAATACTATTATGAGCGCGGTATTGAGGATTATATTGCCGAAGTTGTCGGTGAAAGCGCAATGTGCTCCCCTGTTTATTGGACAGACACACGCGTAGGAAAAGACCGTGATGATAAAGACTCCTATAAAGTCAAACTCTCTTGTTGTTTCACATTTTCCAATAGCGCGACGCTCTTGGAATATTATCACAACTCAAGTTTCTTGGAACACGGCGGCGCGCCGGATAAAGCACTTAAGTCCGCCTTTGTTGCAGAATTTGATGCTTATTTAAAAGCCAACGGAAAATACAACAAGGGAGAATCAAAAATCACATTTGTGGATATTGCAGATTGTCTTGTATATGTTTCAAACTGCTTTTCCACCAAAACTTCTTATGAAAACCAAACCAAGAAAAGTATAACCAACACTTTTATTCAAGAGTGTACCACTGACTTTTTAAGACAAAACCTAAAAATATTTTTGATTGAAAACAGTCTGGCGGCACAAAAAATTGCGGGACAAATTCTCGTAAATAAACGTGCCAGAGAAAAGTCCGAAAAAGAACGAATTAACATCAAAAAAACTCTTTCGGGCAGCATTGATATTACAAATAGAATACAAAAATTCGTAGATTGCCAATCAAAAGATATTTCACGTAGAGAAGTTTATATTGTAGAGGGCGACTCAGCACTGGGCGCTTGTAAACAAGGTAGAGATTCCGAATTTCAAGCCATCATTCCCGTACGCGGCAAAATTCTCAACTGTCTTAAAGCCGATTATGACAAAATATTTAAAAGTGAAATTATCGTTGATTTGCTGAAAGTACTTGGTTGTGGTGTCGAAATTCCACTTAAAAATGCAAAGAATTTCCAAAGTTTTAACCTCGATAATCTTCGTTGGAACAAAATTATCATCTGTACTGATGCCGATGTAGACGGTTTTCAGATTCGCACTTTAATTTTGACAATGATTTACCGTCTGACACCTACGCTTATCCGTGAGGGATATGTTTATATTGCAGAGTCCCCGTTATTTGAGATTATCAACAAAACAAAAAAGAAAACACATTTTGCCTATACCGATGCCGAACGAGATGCTTATATGAAGGAGCACGAAAATGATAAACTAATTATCAAGCGTTCTAAAGGTCTTGGCGAAAATGAGCCGGATATGATGTGGCACACCACCATGAATCCCGAAACCAGAAGACTTGTTAAAATTATGCCTGATGATGCTGAAGCCACCGCCGCAATGTTCGATATTTTATTAGGTGACAATTTGCAAGGCAGAAAAGACTATATTTCCGAAAATGGCTACAAATATATGGATGAGGTTGACTTATCCTAAGGAGAATGATTGATGAGTAAAAAAGCAAAAGCAATAAAAAAAGAATATAAAGAATCTCCGCCGATTTTGCAGAACATCACAACAACATTGGAAGATAACTATATGCCCTACGCTATGAGTGTTATCCTTTCGCGTGCTATCCCTGAAATCGACGGACTCAAGCCTTCGCACCGCAAATTGCTGTACACTATGTATCTCAAAGGATTGTTGTCGGGCGAAACCATCAAATCAGCAAACATTGTCGGTGAAACAATGAAACTCAATCCACACGGTGATGCTGCTATTTATGAAACCATGGTTCGTCTAACACGCGGTCATCAAGCACTTCTGCATCCCTTAGTTGAATCCAAAGGAAACTTTGGCAAGCACTACTCCAGGGATACTGCCTATGCTGCATCCCGTTATACCGAAGCGAAATTGGCACCTATCTGTAAGGAACTCTTTGAGGATATCAATAAAGACACGGTTGAATTTGTTCCAAACTATGATAACACGATGAAAGAGCCCACCCTCTTTCCTGTTTCCTTCCCCAGTATTCTAACCACACCCAACCAAGGTATTGCCGTTGGTATGGCATCAAATATTTGCTCTTTTAACTTGGGCGAACTGTGCGACAGTGTGGCAGAATATATCAAAAACCCCGACCACGATTTTAAACTAACCATGCCGGCACCCGATTTTTCTACCGGCGGTCAAATTGTTTATAAGCAATCACAAATTGATGAGGTATATAACACAGGCAAAGGTTCTATTAAAATTAGAGCAAAATATCATTTTGAACCCAAACAAAATGCCATAATAGTAGATGAAATTCCCTATACTACAACGGTTGAATCCATCAACGACAAAATAGTTGATCTTGTTAAAAGCGGCAAACTCAAAGAAGTTTCCGATGTAAAGGAC
>JAZRAZ010000013.1:0-3355 GCA_045634825.1 Eubacteriales bacterium
AGTTCTATTATGAGTTTCATTCAGGATAGAGAAGAAATTATCTACTTTGTCACCGGTCACGGTGAATCTACCGATGTAACTTTGCGTAATTTATTTGCCAACAACGGTTATACCGTCAAGGACATTTCTCTTTATAAAGATATGTCTTTTGATGAAAAGGCAACCCTAATGGTGATTGCTGCTCCTGCCAGAGATTATTCTGCTGGAGAGATTGCTGCGGTGGATAGTTTTCTTTCCAATCAATACGAGTATGGCAGACATCTGATGTTTTTCACCGGTGCCGCATCTATCGAATTGCCCAATATTGAGGGATTTCTCTATGATTGGGGATTTGAACTGGGCAAGGATATGATTGTGGAAAGTGATGCCAATCGCTATATCAGCCTGCCCACGATTTTCCGCCCCGACATTCAGAGTAACGACCTTACCGAGAATTTGACAACCGGGGATGTTCCCGTTATTTTGTCCGCAGCACGCAGTATTACTACTCGATTTGAGGTAAATGGTAATCTGATGGTTGCTCCGGTGTTGACAACAGGTGTGGATTCCTACGCCAAAAGCACCAAAGAAGGCGGTACCATCAGCACCTACAATAAAGAAGATGGCGATACTCAAGGACCCATCACGGTAGCGGCGCTCAGCCAAAATGTTAAAGTTTATAACAACCAGAATGTTTATTCTTATGTTTTTGCTTGCGGTTCGTCGGATATGCTTATGAGTGACTATATGGCGTATGCAGATAATGGTGACTTTTTGATTAATCTTTATGATTTGATGATGCAAAGAGACAGTGATACCGTCCTGAGTGCCGTTAAGTACTCTGCAACACAGGCTTTGATACTTACCGAGGCACAAAAAACATTTGTGAATATTATCGTAATGGCGGTAATTCCCGGCATTGTTTTGATAGCGGGCATTATTGTCTTTATTCGAAGGAGATACTTATAATGAACGAGCATCAGGATAACAGGGAAGAATTTTCCGAAGAGGAAAATCAACTTTTCCAATATGATATGCCCGAAAAAAAGCAAAAGGTAAAAAAGCATATTTTGCGTAACCGTTTGCTTAGAAAATTTATGCCGTTGCTGATTTTGCTTGTTTCGGCTGCGATATTGTTGACTGCATATTTCATACTGCGCTCCATCAGCCCTGAGGAAAATGGGGAGGATGAGGTGAATATGATTAAGGTTGTAAATGTCAGCGCGACCGATATTAAAGCCGTAAAAGTGAAAAATGGCAGTGATGCTTATACGATGTATAAAAAAAGCGGTTCGGTTTATAAAATGGAAGGGTATGAAGACAAGCCTGTTGATGAAGATGTAATTTCCACTTCTATCGGGTATCTTTCCGATATTCAGTCTACCAAAAAAGTGATGGTGACAAAAGACAAACTCAAGGATTACGGTCTTGAAAAGCCCGCCGCAACGGTGAATATTTCGTTGAGTTCCAAAGAAATCGTGCTACATTTGGGCAACAAAAGTGCAGGGGACGACTATTATTTTATGCTGGAAAATGACCCGGAGAGCACCCAGGAAAAGAAAGCGGTTTATTTGATGGGTGAAACGCAGGCAAATGTATGTAATGCCGACCGTTTTTATTACTACGACGGTAATTTGTCGCGTTATGATGCTTCTTCCGATAACAGTAACATCACCGAACTGAGTATTGGCGGAAGTAAAGGAACGGCAGCCGATATCTATATGACCGACGGCGAGATGAATCTTGCCTATATGTTGGCTGACCCCATCAATATGCCGTTCTCTTCTTCGGTGATGGATGGCATACTGAATTTGCTCAGCACACTCAATACTGCGACCCCCATCGGCGATGATATGAGCGAGGCAAATCTTGCGAAACTGGGATTGACGGCGCCTTCCTATACATTCACCTGGGTGAATAATACCATAGAGCGTACGGTTTATTTCGGCAGTGAAACCGATGGGAATATCTATTGTATGACCGAGGATATGAAAGCCGTCTATCAAATTCCGTCTGCCGCGGTTGCAGTACTGGGAATGGATGTGGCGGATATGTGCGATGTGATTACCTATACCCGCGATGTTGATACGCTGAATCGAATCGTGGTATCATCGGGAAAGAAAAACTATGATATTCAAACCAAAGGAACCGGTGATGAGCGTGTAGTTACCATCAATAACAAAACGGTGGAGAGTTCTATATTCTCTGAGTTTTATGCCACCTTGCTTGGCATAGAGGTACAGCGTCAAGGTGAAAAACCTGTCGGAAAAGAGCCACTGCTGACGATAGAAATCACACTTGCGGAAAGCGGTGAAAAGGAGACGCTGTCCTATTATGAGATTGATGAGCGCTACTGTTTTTATGAAATGAATGGCAAGGGTATGTTTTATGTCAAGACGCAAGATGTAAAAAACATTCTTGTCAATGTACAAAAGGTATATGATAACCAAGAAATCCAAGTGGTTTGGTAATATACGGAAAAGGCATCTTCCTTTGGTATATCAGTCAGGGGGAGATGCGTTTGGAGCGTTGCAAACTTTGAATTTTTTCGGTGCGTTTTTTGCTTGCCAAAACGATAAAACTGTGGTATTATATTTATGATAGTATTTTTAGGAGGAGTAACTATGAAAGCTAAGAGATTGCTGAGTGCTCTGCTATGTTTAGTAGTATTTATGTGTTTGCCGTATGCAGCTTTTGCAGATTCGTCTATTGATGCAGATTTGGGTGTTGGAGATAATCCTTTTTTGGATATGGAGAATCCGACCAAAAACGCCTTGGATGTATTTACTGACATTAAAGAGGATGACTGGTTTGTTGCAAACGGCGCCATAGATTTTGTTTTTGATGAAGGTCTCTTTTCCGGTACAAGCAATACCACCTTCGGTCCGTATGGAAAGATGAACAGAGCAATGTTTGTAACGGTGCTGGGCAGACTGCACGGCGTACAAGGTTCCGTGGGAACCACCAACTTTACCGATGTTGAAGAAGATGCCTATTATGCGGATTATGTTGCTTGGGCAAATCAAAATGGTATTGTCAGCGGTATTACGACTACTTCTTTCGGACCGTATCAAAACATTACCCGTGAGCAGATATGCGCTATTATGCTCAGATACTGCAATTTTGCAGACATTGAACTTAAAAATGTAAACACGGCAATTTCCTTTGGAGATGCCAACCATATTTCATCATATGCTAAAGAGGCTGTTGCGGCTTGCCAGCGCGGCGGAATCGTAAGCGGAAGAGACAATGGAAACTTCGACCCCCAAGGCAGTGCAACCCGTGCAGAAGTTGCCACTATTATGATGAAATTCTGTGAAAACTATGTAAAATAAGAAATGCAGAGTTTTTAAAACTTTGGCGCACCCCTAAATCT
>JAZRAZ010000014.1:0-1628 GCA_045634825.1 Eubacteriales bacterium
ACAAGCGCACAGCACCTGTCCGATATTATGAAAAGCCGCACCGGCAATACTGATGCCCAAAAGAGAAAAGTGTCTCTCTTTTTTTACAAGCAACATCATTATCAACAAAGCAAGCACACCGCCACTTATCGACATAGCAAAACTGACAGGGGTCCCGAACAAGAGGGCAACGATGCCGCACCGCACCAGCAAGATAGTTAAAGCGCTCTTAAAATCAAGATATTTGAGTGCCATAACGGTCACGACATTGGCTATCCCAAGTTTCACTCCCGGTAAATGCAACAATGCCTGCACGGGCACATACTGTTCCAGAACAGCCAAAACAACGGCGAGAGCCGACAGAACACCAATCAACGATAATTTTCGTACTCGACTCATTGTACAATCACATCCCACTGTGCTCCATCGTTCTGGGCAGTAATGACCACCCCATTGGGAACGCAACAAATTACCCCGCCATCTTTTGAAAGCGGAAGACTTCGGACACATAAACGGTCAGGACAGGTCGCCTCCACCACAAAAAGTTTTCCTTTTTGAATAAGAATTTTGTTTTGGTATTTTCCCTCAATTACAAACTCTTTTCCTTCTAAAGCCTTATCCCTCAAATTGAAGGTGTAAAGTGTTTTCCCATTTTGAGTGACAGTAACAACGGCACTCTCTTTTTTACTAAATAACAGAAAAATCAAGGCAATGAGCACTAAAACAAAGAAATATATTAAGAGGTCGCCTTTTTTAAAAAAAGATTTAGCGAACATACTCAAAACCAAAGTCGTAAATCTCTACGGTGTCGCCCTCTTGAATACCGCGTTCTTCCAGTTCATCCATTACACCGTTTGAACGCAAAACTTTCTCAAAATACGCAATAGACTCGCCGTCAGAGAAATTAATTCCTGCCATAATCTTTCGTATAAACTCGCCCTCCACCTTATAAACACCATTAATCTTTTCAACGGTAAATGTATGGCTTTTTTCTATCACAGGCGTTTCGGGTTGGAAATCGGGTTCAAATACAATGGTTTCAGGCAACTGTTCTAACTGTTGAATGGTCTGGGCAACCAGTTCCCTAATTCCCTCGCCCGTTACCGCCGAAATTTTAAAGAACTGATACCCGTTTTTCTTTGCATATGCTTCAAACTCAACCGCCTTTTCTTCATCGAATATAGCATCTGCTTTATTTCCTACAATAATTTGGGGCCTTGATGCTAAAACCTCACTGTATTTAATAAGTTCATTGTTAATAGTTTCAAAATCTTCTATCGGGTCTCTGCCTTCACTTCCCGAAAGGTCAACCACATGCAACAACAGTCGACAACGCTCAACATGACGCAAAAAGGCATGACCAAGACCAACTCCCTCGCTTGCACCCTCAATAATACCCGGAATGTCAGCAAGGACAAAAGACTTGTCCTCAAACATCTCAACAACACCTAAATTTGGTGTAAGCGTCGTGAAATGATAGTTGGCAATTTTGGGTCTTGCCTTAGAAACGCGGGAAAGGAATGTTGATTTTCCAACATTAGGAAAGCCAAGCAAACCAACATCGGCAATCAATTTGAGTTCAAGTCGAATATCATACTCCTCACCCTCTTGACCGGGTTTGGCAAATCGGGGAATTTGCCTTGTCGGTG
>JAZRAZ010000015.1:0-1103 GCA_045634825.1 Eubacteriales bacterium
GTGATTGAAAAGATGGGTGCTGATTCGGTGGCACTGTATGAAACCGTCAAAGATAAACTGCGCCTGCAAGACCCGATGGGTGAGGGACGAGGCAAAGCGCCCAAAACCTTGCAAAAATACAGTGTGTGTCTGACCGCGAAAGCGGCACTCGGGCAACTTGACCCACTTGTAGGGCGCTCACAGGAACTAGAACGGTTGATGGTGATTCTCTGCCGCCGAAGCAAAAATAACCCTTGTCTTATCGGGCAACCCGGTGTCGGCAAAACCGTGCTTGCCGAGGGACTTGCCAGTGCTATTGTGGCAGGACAGGTGCCCTCCCTTTTGCAAGGAAAACAAATCTATCAACTGGAACTGACCGCGATGGTCGCAGGCACCAAATATCGTGGGGAGTTTGAGGAGCGCATCCGCGCCATTGTGGAGGAATGTGAAAAAAATCCCAACATTATTTTATTTATTGATGAAGTGCATACCATTATGGGTGCCGGTGCGGCGGAGGGCGCGGTGGATGCCGCCAATATCTTAAAACCTGCCCTTTCCAGAGGTAAAATTCGTCTGATTGGTGCCACTACCATATCGGAGTATCGCAGATATATTGAAAAAGACAGCGCGCTGGAACGCCGTTTTGCACCTCTCTATTTAGAGGAACCCTCTCCAAAGCAAAGTAAAGAGATTTTACTGGGGCTACTGCCACGACTCGAGGAGCATCACGGCGTACTTGTTGAACCTGAGGTGGCGGAGAGTGCGGTGGAACTCAGTGTGCGGTATCTGCACGAACGGTATCTGCCTGACAAAGCCATTGATTTGCTCGACGAGGCGTGCTCTCGGGTAGCACTAAAAGGATACGGATACGCGCAAAGTGAAATGGAGGTCGACTTGGAGCAGGGCATTATCCCCGAAAATTGCGACAGACCTGTTTTGCAGGTAAACCGGCAGGCACTGGTGCAGGTAATTGCCGATATTACGGGCATTCCTGCCGGCAGTATCGGCACGGATGAACGGCATCGCCTTGCCGATTTGGAGGCAAAACTCTCCGGTCAGGTGCTTGGGCAAGAGCGTGCGCTTGCCGCACTGGCAGATGCGGTACGCTGTGCCCGTATGGGTCT
>JAZRAZ010000016.1:0-1700 GCA_045634825.1 Eubacteriales bacterium
CTGATTGACGCGCATATTCTGCGGGATAATGTCCACGCAGACGAGCATTTCATTCGTCAGCTTGTCGCACACAACAACCAGATAGCGGTCGCCAGAGCGGAGATAATTGTCCCATTCAATCGTGTTCACGCAGTTGCGGAAATGGTCGCCTATCTCCTTGCACTCGGCGCGGTCGAGAGGAACGCGGGTATAGTAGCGGTTGTTCTCATAGTAGAGGTTGTGGGTGGTCTGCGCGGCGCGGAAAGCGCGGCTTTCGCGGGCGGTGCGTTCCGCGTCCCAACGGGCTTCGAGGTCTGCGAGAGCGCGGTCGAGGTTTTCCACCTTGTAATCGTTCAGCTCCATTCTGCTGATGTAGTCCACGATGCGCTTCATCTTGCGGCAAACATCGTCAATCTCGGAGCGGGCGTTGTAGCGGTAGAAGCGAATACCGAACAGGCGGCAGATTTCGTCCTCATTGTCCATACCGAACAACTCCTTGACTTTTGCCTGCGGCTCGGCATATCTGTCCTTCGCGGCAGTACGGAGCGCGGAGCGGAAAGCCTTGCAGGAGTTAATATAGGGGTAGAGGTTAGCGGGGATATAGGGAGCGAAGTCGGTCAAACCGTACTTTTCAAGGGCTTCCCTGCCGACGACCTTGCCGATGATGTTATCGAGATAGTCAACCTCATTGGGACGGGTGGCAGGATTAGCAGTCCACTTGCGGAGCAGGGCGAGAGTGTCCTTCCACTCGGGCATAATGTGTTCCTGTACGCCAAAGCTGGCATACAAAATGCACTCCATAGCGTAAACCTTAACGGCAATCGCAATATCGGGAAGGCTGATAATGCGGTCGATATACTCGCGGTGGCGAATATCGCGGTGGTTAGCGGCGGCGTTGACAAAAGCGTTGCCGATGGTCGCGGAAATCTGCTTCGGGGCGTTGGTCAGTTCCCTGCCAGAAACGCCGATAACGCGGAAAGGGCGTTCGAGGTACGCGGTGATGTGCTTGCCCGTGTCAAGGTCGATGGTGTAGGTGTTGCGGTTGCGGGTGATGTTAATGATGGTGTCCATTAGTGTGTATCTCCTTTTCTTTGATGTACTCATTATAGCAGATTGCGTTCGGTTTGTCAAGCACTTTTTTCAAAAAAAAATAATATATTTTGGCGCCCGGGCGGCATTGTATATTATATATTCTGCGGGTATGGCGAAAGGCGTGGGGAACACCAATCCCACGCCTTGCCAGAAAGGAAAGAAGAAAGGAGATTAATCGGGAGGGGTATCAGCTTCGTGTACCCCCAACAGATAGGCGATGTTGTGAAGTGTGGCAAACTCTGCCATTGGCTTTTGGATTTCGTCGGGAATGAGTGCGGCTACGGTCGGGGCAATGCTCTTTAAGCCGGAGTAAATCATTGCTACCCAATTGCCCCCACAAGCCACGCAATGCTGACTAATAAAGTCTCTGAAAGTGATGTCCACACGGGGAGCGGTGTGGATAGCAACCACGATTTGACCGCCCAAATCTTCTCCCCAAAGGTCGATGATGTCTTGATAGATTTCCTTGATGTCTTCATAGGTCATTTTTACAGCCCCTTCCATTCAATGAGATGATTGTTCAGTTTGCGGATGATACATAAGAGTAAATACTCTAATTCGTCGTTTTGCCACATTCTCGTGTCCCCTATGGTGTCCCACATAGCAAGCACGCAAGCGGCAGATTTTTG
>JAZRAZ010000017.1:0-2045 GCA_045634825.1 Eubacteriales bacterium
GTATGTATTTGCTCATAACTCCTTAATCATTCTATCCAGCTTCTCGAGTGCAACGGCGAGTCCCTGATAGTACAGTGTGTTTTCGGGAATGATGTATGCCGTCTCCTCGTCGATGATCTCCTTCATCATCTTGAGGACGGAGGTCTTTCGGATATACTCCTCGTTGTCGAGATAAATCTTATCGGGTCTTTTCATATCGAATTTAGTTTGTCTAATAGCGCTTCAAGTACGGAGCAAGCCCCGTACACCTCGTCGGATCCGGGTCGGTTGTATCACTGCCTAAAAATGCTCCACACTTTCTCCCAGACGGATAGTCTTCTGACCGCCGGACCCTTGTACTCCTCGCCGCTGTTGGAGTCAAGGTCGGAGAGCCGCCCCTCAAGTTCTTCCAGCATATCCTTATCCAGAACCGTATAAGGATTGTTTAAATCAAAATCGGGTTCGATTGCCATACCAAGCACTTCACCGGTATTGACATCCATTACCATTCCCGCGGCAAAAGTGGCTTTATTTTCTTGCTTTGCCACCTCTAAATGCTTTTCAAGATATTGTTGTACCACTTGGTCTAAGGTCAGCACAATGTCCTGACCGTTAAGTGCCTCTACATAAGTTTCGTATTGAATGGGCAGTTCATTTCCTGCCGCGTTTTTGGCAGTGATGATTTTACCGTTGGTTCCCGAAAGGTAGTCATCATAAAGATTTTCAATTCCGAACAAACCCTGATCTACTCCACGAAAACCAATAATTTTACTGGCAAGCGTGCTGTACGGATAAAAGCGCTTACTATCTTCCTCAAAATGAATTCCGTTTACTTTTTCCTCAGTGATAAATTTGCGTATCTTATCCGCATCGGTTGCACTGATTTGACGCTTGATGCGAACATACATACTTTTTTTACAAACCTTTTCATAGGTTTCTTCATAGTCCAGCCCCAGTATTTCAGAAAGGCCGTGGGCGACGGTACGGCGTTCTTCATCGGTTTTAATTTCATTGGGTGAAACGATGACGGTTTCTACCTGTGCCGAAACGGCAAGTTCTACAAAATTTCTGTCATATATCGTGCCGCACTTGGCGGTTATTTCAGTATCCAGCGTTTGTTGTTGCAAGGCTTTGGTTTCGTAAAATTCGTGATTGACGATTTGATAATATGCCAAAAAACCAACTAAAACGCCAAATCCGATGACAATAAAGGCTACCATGATAAAAACACAGCGGCGGATCATACTTTTGGTTGGTGCGTTATTCATACGGCAACCTCCTATTTAAAAAATGCAAAACGAGAGTAAAGAATTTTTTACATCCTTCACTCTCCTTTTAATACTTACTTGCGCTTTATTTTAAATATTCCACAAGAATGTTAAAGCTGTACACGATGCCGTCAAGCAATCCGTTACGCTCATCATTTGCAAGAGTTGTGGACATACTGTCTGCCTGGACAATATCAAAATAGCGAACCTGATAGGACTCCAATTTCACCATATTGAGCCCTGCTGCCAATTCATCTACATTGGTAGAATTGACCTGTTGCTTAATTTCATACTCCAGACTTTCGCCTTGACTGACCAATTTTTCATATTGGTCGGTAGCACTGGAAAGTTTTGCAGAAACCTCATTCAAGGATACATAGTTGAGCACCAGTCCGATGGCAAGCGCCAAAACGACCAACCCAAGCAAGATTTGGCCAAAAGATATTTTGTT
Source organism: Eubacteriales bacterium (assembly GCA_045634825.1). Classification (GTDB taxonomy): domain Bacteria; phylum Bacillota; class Clostridia; order Oscillospirales; family QAKW01; genus Firm-08. The sequence goes on from JAZRAZ010000017.1 coordinate 1,699, forward strand.
TTTTGTTTGTGATTTCTGCATCTTTCTCTCCCCTTTAAATTTTTTCCCCTATTCTCAGTTTGGCAGGTTTGGAACGAGAGTTTTCCTCCAACTCTTTTTCGTCTGCCAATATCGGTTTACGATTTATGAGTTTTATGATTTCCCGATTGTTGCAAACACAAACGGGTAAGTTCTTATCACAGATACACCCCTGTGAAAGTCTGCGAAATAAGTTTTTGACAATTCTGTCTTCCAGTGAATGAAATGAGATTACAGCTAATCGCCCATAGGGTCTTAAAACATCGAACGTTTCATCTAAACCTTTTTCTAAAACTTCCAGCTCCCGATTTACATAAATCCTAATCGCT
>JAZRAZ010000018.1:0-9861 GCA_045634825.1 Eubacteriales bacterium
TAATATAATAATATCCGCTGGTAGCAGGTGTGAACACATAAGATATCACGGGTTGCTTTCTTGAAATTGTAAATTCATAGCAGCCAACTTGGGTAATCGGGGTGGGTTCCGGCACAGTAATCTTGAAAGTGGAAGAGATATTTGCGTCAGCGGTGACAGTGATGGTTGCACTGCCTGCTTTATGACAACGCAACAAGACATCTTCAATCGATACGACTTCCGGATTGGAAGATGTAAGTGCTATCTCTTCATAATCAAGTTTTGCATTGATGGGATTTGACACGATGGCCGTATAAACAGCACTGCCAACTGCACCAATATATTCATCATACTCTGCTGCAAAGGTGCCGGTAGTGGTGGTTTCTTTTATACCGACAGTATATTGTCCTGTAATTCCATAAGCATCACAAGCAAAATAATATGTCTCCCCTTTGATTGCATCAAAATGCAAAACACTATAGGGGCCCCAATACTCCGTATTGTCTACCCATTCCATATTCTTATCAAAAAGATCAGCATATACTTCCCATTCGGGTGTTTTAGTGTAAAACGAATAGGATTTGCTTTCCGGTGCCACGAATTTAAAGGTCGAATTTACAGGATTAAAGTAAGAAACAGTTTGTTCCTTCCCTAATGCAATATCATAAGCGGGAAGTACTGTAATCTCAAAAGAGTCCTCAAGCCCACTTTCAGAAATGACAGTAACGGTTGTTGTGCCCGGTGCTGCAGGAAGAACATCGCCGTCTACAATTTTGACGATCCTCTCGTCAGCAGATACGAAAGTAACATCTTCTTTATATGCATTTTTAGGAGAAAATGTAATTTCCGTGTACAGATAACCGCCCAAATTGATGGTACCGTTTGTCATTGAAGTCTCGACTTCCATATCGGTGGGAGGCACCAATTTGGAAATTTGAACTTTGGCAGTTCCCGTAACTGTTTCACTATACGCTCTGGCGCGCAAATTATATTGAACCCCAGCCGTCATAAATGCTTGAACGGCAAAGTTGTTGTTTTCCATGCCGTCATCATTTTTTGCAAGTTCTTCACTACCTAAAAAGATATGTCCGTATGTGTCAATGGTATTCTCTGTAGAAAAGAACACATACATACCATCTTCCGCCGGAGTAAAATAAAAATCAATCACTTCTCCGGGCTCATCAATATTAATGTCTGTCAAAGTGTCTAAGACTATGGTATCAACTTGTTGGGCGCTTACTGCAATGGATAAACTGCTTAAAAGCATCACCATTGCCAAAATCAAACTCAAGCATCTCATTTTTTTCATATTAATCACTCCTTTTGTTGATTTGTTAATTATATTATACATTGATTATTTTGAATCTGTCAATTAAAACATAAGATCCATTTATACTATTTTATGGCTCTTTCTTGACTTTTTTTGCGGTGGGTGATAGAATTTTTAAAATAAGGAACAAAGGCAAGGTAATATGGAACTGTATTCTTTACAAAATTTAGTTGCCCCAAAGGACTTTGAAATTCAGATTGTCGAGCAAACCGATTCTACCAACGACCATTTGTTTCGTTTGGCAGGGCAAGACAAAGCGCAAAATCTTGTGCTGCTGGCGCGCTCGCAAACAAGTGGCAAAGGAAGCAAAAACCGAGCATTTTTTTCTCCCGAAGGTGGTATTTATCTTTCGGTATTACTCAAAGATATTGACCTGGCCACCTTACCTCTTGTCACTCCAATGGCTGCAGTGGCGCTGTATGAAGCCATTTTACCTCACACTGACAAGGTCCTTGCAATCAAATGGGTCAATGACATCTATTTGAATGGCAAAAAACTTTGCGGTATTCTGACCGAAAACAAGTTTTTGGGGCAGAGACCAATTACGGTGGTAGGGGTCGGCATCAATTTGGTGGCACCCAAAGGGGATTTTCCCGACGTTTTTTTGCATCCTGCCACCGCTTTACTTGAAAAGCCGGACTCCGTAACAGCCCAAGCCATCATCAACACTTTTTTGGAGAGATTTGTGGATATTTTGGCTACCAAAGCCATTCCCCCGCTTTATAAACAATGTTGTTGCACCTTAGGAAAGGAAGTTTCCCTGCGACAAGGGGACAGGCTCATTTGCGGCAAAGCGGTTGATATTTCGGAAAACGGAGCCTTAATTGTCCGTTTGGCTGACGGTAGTCACAAAGCATTTACCTCCGGCGAAGTTACATCACAGATTTAGGAGATTGTTATGAGAATCGTAATTAAAATCGGAACCAGTACCTTGGCGCACGCCACGGGACATCTCAATATCCGTCGTGTTGAGGAAATCTGCAAAGTCATCGCAGATATTAAAAATGCAGGACACGAAATCATTATGGTTTCCTCCGGTGCGATTGGAATGGGTGTAGGCAAATTGGGTCTTGCCACCCGTCCTACTGACATTCCGACCAAACAGGCGGCTGCCGCCGTAGGTCAATGCGAACTGATGTATACCTATGATAAACTGTTTGGAGAATATAACTATGCCGTCGGTCAGTTGTTGATTACCGGCACCGATATTGAAAATGAGGAGCGCCATCAGAACTTCTCCAATACCTTGAGTCGTCTTTTAGAGATGGGTGTCATTCCCATCATTAATGAAAACGACACGGTTGCCACCGAAGAAATCGTAATTGGTGACAATGATACACTGGGTGCCATTGTAGCCACCAGTATCAAAGCAGACCTGCTTATATTGCTTTCCGACATTGAAGGGCTTTATACTGCCGACCCCCACAAAGACCCCGATGCCACACTGATTAGTGAAGTGCGCGCCATCACCCCTGAACTGTATGCACTGGCAGGAGGCGGCGGCAAACAAGGCACAGGCGGTATGGTTACCAAACTGGATGCCGCACGCATCTGCCTTGAAGCAGGCTGTGATATGGTGATTACCAACGGAGGCGACCCTGCCTGTCTGTATGATATTGTCGAGGGAAAAAACATCGGCACACGCTTTACCGTAAAGGAGTAACCTATGACAGATATGTTAAAACGAGCAGTAGCAGCAAAACCGTTTGTTGCCGCACTGACCGAAACACAAAAAAATCAAGCCCTGCATTCTATGGCAGAAGCACTGATAGAACATACCGACGCCATTTTAGCCGCCAACAAACAGGATATGGAAAACGCAAAGGGCAATATCAGCGATGTGATGCTGGACCGATTGATGCTTTCGGCAGAGCGCATCAAAGGGATGGCAAAGGGCATTATGGATGTTGCCGCCCTGCCCGACCCTGTCGGCAGATTATTGGATAGTTACACAAGACCTGACGGACTGAAAATTGACAAAGTTTCTGTCCCTGTCGGTGTGATTGCCATTATTTACGAAAGCCGACCCAATGTTACCTCGGATGCGGCGGCTTTGGCAATCAAGAGCGGTAATGTTTGCATCCTGCGCGGCGGTAAAGAAGCCTTTTTATCTGCAAACGCTATTGTAACCGCACTGCGCACAGGACTGGAAAAGGCAGGTGTTTCGGCAGATGCCATTCATCTGGTGCAGGACATTTCAAGAGAAAGTGCCACCCAGTTGATGAGAGCAAATGAGTATGTTGATTTGTTGATTCCGCGCGGGGGGGCAGGTCTTATCAATGCCTGTGTACAGAATGCCACCGTTCCCTGTATCGCCACAGGAACGGGTATTTGCCACTTGTATGTGGAAAAGAGCGCAGATATAGAGATGGCACTCTCTATCATCGAAAATGCAAAGACCAGCCGTCCCAGCGTTTGCAACGCCGCCGAAGTACTGCTCATCGACAAAGAAATTGCCCCCACACTGCTCCCCTTGCTTCAGAAACGCTTGGTTGGGGACAGAGCCGAAAACCCCGTACAGTTACGACTGGACGCTGAGGCTGCCAAGTTTATTGACGGTTGTCTTGCAGGCGAAAACGATTTCGATACGGAATTTCTTGATTATATTTTAGCCATCAAGTGTGTAGACGGTGTTACCGAGGCAACCCAACACATCCGTGCTCATTCCACCGGGCACAGTGAGGCAATCATTTCTGAAAACGAGGAAGCGATTACCGCTTTTACCACAGCAGTGGACAGTGCGGCAGTATATGTCAACGCCTCCACTCGTTTTACCGACGGCGGTGAATTTGGTCTTGGTTGTGAAATGGGCATTTCCACCCAAAAACTGCACGCCAGAGGACCTATGGGACTCAGGGAACTGTGCACATACAAATATGTGATTTACGGCAACGGTCATATAAGATAGGAGTTATATATGAAATATGGTTTTATAGGATGCGGTAATATGGGAGGTGCGATTGCAAGAGCACTCAGCGTTAGCACCAAAGATATTTTACTTGCCGACCATGATACACAAAAAGCAGAAAATCTTGCAAAGGAACTTGGCTGTGCAAGCGGTTCTAACGAGCAAGCCGCCGCGTGCGAACGCGTGTATCTTGCGGTTAAACCGCAAATGATGAAAAATATGCTTTCCACCATCACTCCCGTATTGCAAAATACAAAGCCTGTGCTTATCACGATGGCGGCAGGGCTTTCGATGGAAAAGATAGACCAGATGGCAGGCGGGGATATTGCTGTTATCCGCATTATGCCCAACACGCCCGCCTCCATCGGAAAAGGAATGATTTTATACTGCTGTAACGACAAAGTCGATCAACAAACAGAGGAAAGTTTTGTCAGCGATTTGTCCCCTGCAGGAAGAATTGAACCTTTAGAGGAAAAACTCATTGATGCAGGCAGTGCAGTTTCAGGATGCGGGCCGGCATTTATGTATCAGTTTATTGAAGCACTATCGGATGGAGGTGTCACCTGTGGACTGCCACGCGATACCGCCACCCGCCTTGCCGCTGCCACGATGGCAGGAGCAGCAGAGTTATTGCTACAAACAGGAAAACATCCCGGTGCTCTGAAAGATGCGGTCTGCTCCCCCGGCGGCAGTACCATTATGGGCGTCAAGGCACTGGAAAACGGCGGCCTGCGCGCCGCTGCTATGAATGCAGTTATTGCCTCATACGAAAAGAATAAAGAACTCGGTAAATAAAAATATACCTCACAAATCTTACGATTTGTGAGGTATATTTTTATGCTTTTTTCATAATAAAGGAAAATTCTATCTGCTTTTCTTTTAAACGATATTTTTCCTCCAGTGCAGGTCCGCAGGAAGCAGAACCAAGCCCCGAATTTTTATAATCGAGGCGCAGATGGGTACTGCCGTGGGCAACCAATTCATCGGTGTGTTGCGCTTCGGTAAGCGACTTAGTACTGTAAAGCGAAACATTACAGTCAAAGGTCGGTTTACCGCAAAAGTTAAGTCCTGCAATACGGAGTTGTTGCACCTCGGTATGATTGCCGTGCTCCTGGGGCCGAATATACGGCACATACTGCTGTTCTGCCGTGCTCTGATACAGACCGACGGGAGCGTGGTGATACAAATCAACATAATTTTCCATCGGTCCTCTGCCAAAATATTCAAACGGCAAATTGCCATCTGCAAAGGAAAGTTCAAACCCAAAGCGTTGCAGCCACGGACAAGTTTCTTTAAAGTTGCCGGTGAGTTTTACTTCCACTGTTCCGTCTGCAAAAAAGTTGTAGACAAGTTTGCCGCGGAAATACGGACTTCTGCCGACCCCCGCAAGAGAAAGGTCAACCAAAAGGGTATTTTCCTCTATCTCCATACTATATACGTGACAAAACTGCTCGTTCAGGTTTTCAGCACCCCTGTCTGCCCCTTCTTTTTGCCACATTTTATATATTTTTCTCTCGTTGTCAATGGGGGCACGGAAAGCAGAAAGTTGCATCGGCGTACTCAGCAGTTCTTTGCTATCAAGAATGATACTGTCAAACATTCCCGTTTTATTGCTGATACGATAGCAAAAGTCCTCTCCGCGTGCATATACATATCCGTCCTCATCCTCAAGCATCAATGCTCCCGATTGATTTTCTTTCAACTGCGGCATCGGTGTCAACCGTTGAGAATCAGTGCCCAGCACCTGACCGTCTTTCATCAAACTAACACTCAAAAAGGCGCCCAACGCCCAATCAAATGCGGGGATTTCAATAGCAAGTACGGCGCTTTCGTGCGGAAGTGTTGACAGTTCAAGTTTCCCTTGGGCAACTTCCCTGCCATCCGCCTGCAACGACCAGGCAATCTCACATTCTGCAAAAGAGGTAAAATCAAACAGATTTTGTATTTCAAGTTTGCCTGCCATATATTTGAATCTGAAAGGCGCATATGCCTCTTTAATATCCAGCGAACCTGCCTTCAGAGAACGGTCGGGAAAAACCATACCATCACAGCAGAAATTGCCATCGTGTGTCCGTTCCCCTTCAAAATCACCGCCATAGCGATAGGCACCGTCGCGTAGTACCGCGTGGTCCGCCCATTCCCAGATACACCCGCCGATAAACGAGGGGTACTGGTACATCAAATCCATATAATCCCACACTCCGCCGGGACCGTTGCCCATAGCGTGTGCATATTCGCACAAAAAGACGGGTTGTTTGGTTTCTCCCTCCGCCAAACGACACACGGTATCCAGTGAAAAATACATACCCGAATACACATCGGTACGCGCCGCATCGACCACCGCCTTATCATAACAAGAACGGATTTTGGCAAACGATGTGGCAGCCTCACTTTCATTTTCACCCAACAACTCGGCACTGCGAAGTGCCTTTTGTGCCTCAACCAACTCTTTTTTCCATCGCCCTAAGGCACGGCTGGCATCTTCACAATGAATGAGTCTGCCATCCTCTTTTTCGCGCAAATACTCTATCATAGCGATATGATTATCACCGTGACCGCTTTCGTTGCCCGTAGACCACATCACGATACTGGCGTGGTTTTTATCTCTCTCATATGCGCGCGCCATACGCTCGACGAACTCTTTTTTCCAACTCGGTTCATTACAAAGCCAACCGGGATTTTCAACATCATAAGTACGCTTGGCCATCATAGCGGCATTCCGATTATGAAAACCGTGGGTTTCCAGGTCGGTTTCCAATATTACATACAATCCAAGTTCATCACAGTAGTCCAAAAACTTGGGAGTTGGCGGATAGTGTGCCGTACGGACAGTATTGATATTCAGGCTCTTCATTAACTTAAGGTCCGCCAGTATTTCCTCGTCACTCATCACCCAACCGTTTTTGGCAGATGTATCGTGATGATTTACCCCTTTGAATTTTACAGGAGTGCCGTTAATACACACCGCACTCTGGTCATTGATACTGATTTCTCTGAAACCGACTTTTTGGGTAATTTGTTCTCCCTCTTTTTCAAGCAAAACAGTATAAAGAAACGGCTTTTCAGCATTCCAGAGAATTGGGTCTGCCACCGAAAAAACGGCTTTTCCGAGTGCATCGGTTACCGTTTTGGCAATCACAGTTTCTTCGCGCATCAATGTAAGCGTTACATCGGGTGCAGTGGTAATATTGATAAGTCCACTGTTTTGGGTGCGGATATCAATATCCTCGATATGTCCCTGGGGACGCTCAAGTAAATAGATGTCTCGGAAAATACCGTTGCAACGAAATGCATCCTGGTCTTCCAGATAACTACCGACGCACCATTTACGAACTGCAATACGCAAAATATTGGTTCCTGCCGTTACAAAATCGGTAATATCAAATTCTGCTTGCAGATGGCTTCCCTGCGTGATGCCGACGAAATCTCCGTTGAGATAAATCTCCGCCATAGAGGATACACCCTCCAACACCAGATAGGTTTTTCCGAAGGCAGTGACCACAATTTCTTTTTGATATACAGCCACGGGATTTTCCATCGGCAGATACGGAGGGTCAACAGGATAAGGATAATCAACATTGGTGTAGTTTGGTTGTTCGTATCCTGTGTTTTGCCAGGTGGAAGGTACCCTCACCTGCTCAGTGCATTCTACGGTTTTAACATCAACACTGTCCCCGTCCGCAAAATATGCAAAATCAAAGATACCGTTCAGTAATGTATATTTTGCCGCACCCCGCGGTATATAATAACTGCGCGGCAGACTGCGGCGCACCGAAGTGAGTTCTTGATTTTCATAAAATCTCATATCTTTCCCTCCACTTTTAAAACCGTCATTTGACATTTTTAGACTATCATACTTTTCTTTTAAAAGAACATCCTTGGAAAATCCAAGGATGTTCTTTAACATTATTTATCTTGCATACTCTCCGGCGCTAACCATCATTCTTGCAATTTCTGCACGAGTAACTGGTTTGGTCGGATTTAAGTTGCCCTTATCATCTCCGCTGACCAAGCCATATGCAACAGCAGTGCGTACATAAACGCTTGCCCAACTTGCAATTTTCGCCTTGTCGTTAAAGGAAGCTATATGGGAATCTTTACCCTCACTGGTGTCCAGTGCACAAGCACGAACAATCGCTACCATAAACTCTTGACGAGTAATCGCATTATGGGGGTTGAATTTAGAACCGTCACCCGAGAAAATGCCCAGATTTGTAACTGCCTTCACTGCATTTGCCGCCCAGTCAGAAACAGATGTGGCATCTTTATAGGGCAAAGTGCTATTTGCATAACTTGCGGTATCAACGCCCAACAAGTTGCAAATAAAGATGGCTACTTCCTGACGAGTGGCTTTGGCATCGGGATTGAAAGTGCGCACTCCATTAGCAGAGGAATTACCGCTGGTAATACCCATCTTGTATGCCTGATTAATGTAGTTTGCTGCCCAGTGACCCGAAATGTCGGAGAATTTATCGGTGTTATTTCCGATAGTCAAAGTGACAACATAACTTTCTTTTACACCGGTTTGAGAAGTTACATCAACATAATACTTAACATATGTCTGTGACGGAACTTTACCCAATGTGCAGGTATCCGCAGCGGTCATAGAAGAAGCAACTTCAACGGTCTTTTTGTAGTCTGCAAAGACTTTTACTGCCGCACCGGTGCTTACTTTCAATGTAACCTGTTTGAGCTCTTCCGTCGCGGTGGCTACAATCTGATTGCCGTCGCGTACCAAACTGAAACCGGGGATATCTTCAATATTTCTTTCTGTGTTTTTGATAACATTTTGTACAATCAGTTGATAAACTGCATTTTTACCATTGGCTGCCGTAACACGAACATAGAAAATATTTTCGCCCTCAGCCACCTGAATCTGTTTGGGTGCTGCGCTGTTACTGATTGCCGCGCCAACGGGACGATTGGTAACAAAATCATAGTCCTCAAAAACATCATAAGATGCGCCATCACTCACTTGAATAGCATCCATAATGCTCTCAATATAATTCTGAGGTTGAAGATAAACCGTACTGCCGCTGATATACTTCAAACCAATCAAAGTACCGGTAATGTCATTTTCAAGTTCCTCAGGGCTGTTGGTAAATTCGGGGAAAGAGGTTACCAAAATACTGTTTTGAGAGGAACGATCCTGACGAACCAGAACAGCCAAATACATCTGGCTGGTACCGTCTTCGGCAGTTACCTTTACATAAATCTTATTCTCACCGACCTTCAGGTCGATATCCCCTGTCTTACGAATGTTGCCACCGATATCTTCATAAAGCGCATAGCTGGCGCCTTGGCTTACTGCAAACTCGGGCGTTACTTTTTGGGTATCGTAAGGATAAATCACCCGAACTGTATTGCCGTCTATGGTAAACTCATTGTCTCCGACTGCTCCGAGCAAAGCACAATCACTGCTCTTGTAACGGTTAAAGACAACAGTGTAAACATTACTTGTCAGACCATCTTCGGAAGTCACCTTAATTTGATATGTCGTCTGACCGACAGGAATGGAAATATCCATATAGTTGATAGGCGTCTTCATTTCTTTGTCTTCTGCTTCATAAAATGCCACGGTGGCACCTACAGAAGTCAACGGAATCAAAGCACCTCTTACATAATTATTGGGAAGTGTACAACT
>JAZRAZ010000019.1:0-4148 GCA_045634825.1 Eubacteriales bacterium
TATGGATTATCAAAATCAACAAGAAGAACTTTCACTTAGTGAAATTTTACAAATTCGAAGAGATAAATTGGCAGCATTACAAGAAAATGGTGCAGACCCTTTTGTTAAGACCAAGTATGATGTTGATTCGTTTTCTCTAAACATTAAAGAGGATTTTGAAGCATATGAATCAAAAACCGTTTCTCTTGCCGGCAGAATTATGTCGCGTCGTATTATGGGCAAAGCCAGTTTTGTTGGATTGCGCGACAGAGAAGGCGATATTCAACTGTATGTACGTCGTGATGATGTGGGTGAAGATATATATGCTTCGTTCAAAAAATGGGATATCGGTGATATTATTGGCATAAAAGGCTTTGTTTTTAAAACAAAAACAGGTGAGATCTCGGTACATTGTGAGCATATCGAACTTCTTTCCAAATCACTGCTGCCGTTACCGGAAAAATTTCACGGTTTGAAGGACTTGGATACTCGTTATCGTCAGCGATACGTTGATTTGATTGTAAATCCGGAAGTAAAGCGTAATTTTGTTATTCGTTCTCAGTTCATCAAATATATGCGTAAATATTTAGATGATATGAATTATATCGAGGTTGAAACACCTGTATTGAATACCATTGCAGGTGGCGCTACAGCGCGTCCCTTTGTTACGCACCATAATACGCTTAATCTTGATATGTATATGCGTATTGCTACAGAATTACCGCTCAAGAGACTGATTGTTGGCGGTATGGACAGAGTTTATGAAATTGGAAGAATCTTCCGTAATGAAGGCATGGACCCCAAACACAATCCAGAATTCACTTCAATTGAGTTGTATCAGGCATATGCTGATTTTCATGATATGATGGATATTGCAGAAGGAATTATCTCTGGTGCCGCAAAAGAAATTTTGGGCACTTATGAAGTAGAATGGATGGGTGAGAAAATAGATTTGACACCCGGTTGGCGCAGACTTACTATGGTGGATGCCGTAAAAGAGTATGTAGGGATTGATTTTGGTGCTATCACTGATGATGCTGAGGCGGTTGCGGCTGCTGAAGCGATTGGTGTTGAACTCTCCGAAACTGCTGACAAAACCTGGGGTAATGCGCTCTATGCTTGCTTTGATCAGCGTGTGGAAGAAAAATTGATTCAGCCGACTTTTATTACGATGTATCCCGTTGAAGTGTCTCCGCTAACAAAGGCAAGTCCTGCAGATCCGAGATTAACGGAGAGATTTGAACTTTTTGTTTGTCACAGTGAACTTGCAAATGCCTATTCTGAATTAAATGATCCTATTGTTCAACGCGAAAGATTTGAAAAACAACTTCAGTTGCGTGAACGTGGTGATGATGAGGCTGAGATGCTGGATGAAGACTTTTTGAATGCTTTACAATACGGTATGCCTCCAACAGGCGGTATGGGCATTGGTGTCGATAGGACTGTTATGTTGTTAACAGGTACCGACACTATTCGTGAAGTGATTTTGTTCCCCACGATGAAGCCCCTCGATTAAGAAAATTCCGTAAAATAGCGGTATTACAGGGTTTTTGAAACCCTATCAAAACCGATTTACGACACATTTACGACAAATAAAAAAATGAAGACACCCTATGACCGTAAAAAGTCATAGGGTGTTTTTGCATATTCTTATAAAACTAACCGAAAAATTGAAATCAGTTTAATCGTTTTCGGTAATCCATTTCTTTGCCCAAGTAAACAATGTTTCGGACATCAAATTGAACTCTACTGTTCCGCCATTTTTTAAATTCATAAAGGTTTCCACAATTGCCCGTTCATCGAAAGATACAACCTTAAGCAATTCTTTTTGATGGCTAATATAGTTTCCAGTTTGCTTAAAAGCAATTGCTTGCACAACGAAAGAGGCAGATTTATACAGTCCTCGCAAAATATCTTCACTCTTTTCGTGGAGCATATTGTGAACACATCCGTGGAATATATTGCAGGCTCCAATTTTGATTGCTCTGTTCACGGCACGCTCATCAATAAGTGCCAACACTTCGTCAAGGCTACCCTTAATTGGTGTCGTATCATAACAAAACTGAAAAAGGTCGGATGGCTCCCAATTCATAATTTCATTGGTGCCCGATATGAAACCGCAAATCAATTCTCTGTGAGCAAGGGTGTCCAACATTGTATTATAAGTTTGGATGTCCATTGCAGACAATTCATCCAGAATTACAACAATATCAATGTCGCTTGTTACTGTTGCTTCACCACGGCCGTAACTGCCTTGTAAACCAACAAACCACACACGGTTTGCGAAAGTCTCATTTAATGTCTGCAAGAAGTTTTGTATCCAGGCAGTAATATCTATCATCTTAATCACCTCGTCAAATTCAAGTTTGTCAGTTTTCCGTATTATCCTTTTTGCTAATTATAATGATTGAACCAACAAGCAAGGCAACACCAAGGGTGAAAACCACACATCCAACTACTGTATTCAACTGATTTGCAAAGAAGCCAATCATTCCACTGCCTGCAGCACAACAAATTACATGAAATGCCTTCTTCATAGCATCGTTCCTCCAAATTCTTATTTATAGAACAGGTGTTATTATAACATAAAAGGTTCATATTTTCAATGTCTCTTGCAATCTTCATGAGTTATCACGATTCTTATAGAATCTTTAGGACTCTTTAGGACTCTTTAGGACTCTTTAGGACTCTTTAGGACTCTTTAGGACTCTTTAGGAATCTTCATGATTATATAAGCATTATGAGTCTTTATCTTAAACATAGAGTAATTGAGAGTTATCAAGATTAAGTGAAGAGTAAAGAATCCTCTTGATTGTTTAAAGAGTAGGGACCAATACTTGAAATAAAAAATTAATACAATATTAGCTACTCTTTTCTGAATATTGCATATGAAACTATTATTAATTCAAATCATAAAAATTCAAATAAATAGTTGATTTTAATATATTAATATGTTATATTAAACTATAAGTAAAACATATTTGTGGGGGTATTTATGAAAAAGAAATTTATATCTTTAGCATTAGTTTTAACAATATTATTGCAATTGTGTTCAGTAAGTTTTGTTTTTGCTAATGCTGCGTATGTCAGTAGTAGTTCTTTAACTGTTACTTCTCAAAAAGAATATAAACTTTATGATGGTATGACCGAAACGAAACTTGTTATGAAAAACAAGTCTAATGAAGGCGTTGTGGGTCATATCGTTGAAATCAAGCCCGGTGCACCTGTTTCGGCAAAAGTTTCTTATCCCGGATATTATGCTAAGAACAGCACCGAAGCGTCTCGTGCCGCTTTTGCGGAAAATCCTGTGTGGACAAGAAAAACGACAACCGGACAGGCCAAAGACTATACCACCGCAACAGGTCAGAAGGTGCTGTATGCCACAAACACTGATAGTGTTAAGGGCGAAACCACTGATGAATACAGTGATGGTCAACCTTCCGGGTGTTTGGTTATGGAAGGAAATATCATTCAGACTACGGAACTGGCAAATCGTCCATACTTTGCGGTATTGAAAGACGGCTCCTTTGCAATTCGAGATCAAAGTACTCCTATGACGGATGTTGCGGAGGCAACAGCCGGTCGTAAATACTTAGTTAAGGATGGAAAAAATGTAGTAACCCAGGAGGATTCCGATGTTCTTGGGCAACAGCCTTTTAACTCTATTGGTTTAAAGGCCGATGGTACCTTGATAACTTTCTTGGCAGATGGCAGAAGAGATGATTCTGTGGGTTGTACTGAGATAGAAATGGCAGATTACCTTGTTTCACAAGGTGTTAAAGATGCACTGATGCTTGACGGTGGTGGCTCTGCAACAATTGCAACTATGAGAGAGGGAGAATCCTCCTTGACACTTCGCAACCAGCCTCGTGACTCGGCTTCTAGTCCTGTAACAGAAAGAGCAATAGGTCCAAGCCTTATGTTTATTCCCTCTGATCGTGAACTGTTTTTTGATTTTGGAAATACTACTACCGACCAGCAGAGATATAGCCACTATACTTATGGTGGAACAAATTTTGACAATAAGAGTTCTTGGGTTCCCACTATAGGAACTTCTGACACGATTTCTGTCAATAACACCAGTGGTACACTTTCTTTGAAAAAAGCTACATCTAACAACCCAACTTATTTTTATGCTACAACCGGTTCTGATTTACAATTTAGACCGG
>JAZRAZ010000020.1:0-2417 GCA_045634825.1 Eubacteriales bacterium
GCATATAAATGCCCCCGTCTCATACGGGCACAAAGATAGCACGGGTTTTTCTCAGTTTTATCCGCGACAGTAAAAATATCCGTTTCAAAAACGGTAATCGGAATTTCAAGGGTTGCAGCATTCTGTTCAATTTGCATACGATTTGTCAAGTTATATCCCGGGTCCATCACTAAAAACACAAGTTCAAAATCAAACTCAGAATGTTTTTGCAGATGTTGCATCAGTTTTGCCATCACAAAGGAGTCTTTACCCCCTGATATGCAAACGGCAATTTTATCCCCCGGAGAAATCAACTCATATCGTTTTACCGCGGCAATAAAAGGATTCCACAAAGTTTTACGATATTTTTTAATCAAACTTCGCTCTGCAATTTCAGCCTTGTTCAGTTCTCTCATCAATCTATCACCTTAAGTTCGTCCGTCCATTTCGAAAAAACAAATTTTTGTCCACTATACAAACTAACATATCCCGACAGCAAAAAACTGATAACTGCCGCGAGCGCAAAATATATACTGCCTTGCGCCCCAAACATTTCAATACACAACAATATCGTCGCAATTGGGCAGTTGGTAACACCACAAAACAGCGCCGCCATACCAAGCGCCGCCGCAAAGGCAGGAGAAAGACCAACAAGTCCGCCAAAAGCGGCGCCGAATGTTGCACCAATAAATAGTGTAGGTACAATCTCTCCGCCCTTGAAACCGGCAGCAACCGTAATTGCAGTAAAAATGATTTTCAGTGCAAATGCCTCACCTCTCACCTGACCTTCTTCGAAAATACGCAAAATAACATCAATACCGCCGCCGTTATAGTCCATATTCCCAACCGCCAAAGTGAGCAATATAATCAGCAAGGCTCCCACGGATATCCTAAGATACTCGTTTTGAAACCATCTCTTAAATGCCTTCGATGTGTATTGAATCGCGTAGCAAAACAACGCACTGACCAGCGCACTAACGATAGCAAGTGCAAAAACTTGTATAAATGTTTTAAAAGAAAGGCTGGGTACCTGTGTCAAACTAAAGCGTTCCGCCTCAGCGCCCAGACTGTGTGCTACAAAAAAGGCTGTAATACTGGCAACAAGTCCAGGAAAAAACGCAGCGGTGCAAAACTGACCGACACAGACCACCTCCAAGGCAAAAACAAATGCGCCAAGTGGCGTACCGAAAATTGCCGAAAAGAATGCGCCCATACCGCACAACACCGTAATATGCCTTGTTTTTTCATCCAAATGAAAAATTTTTGCAAACAAGGAAGCAACGCCACCGCCGAGTTGCAAAGCGGCACCTTCTCGTCCTGCCGAACCTCCGAAAATATGGGTAAGGCAAGAACAAATAAATACAGCAGGAGCAAGCCAAGGTGATACTCTTTTTTGTTCCCTTGCGCTTTGAAAAACCTGATTTGTCCCAATGCCGTTGATTTTGCACAATTTATAAACAGCAACCGTGACAATGCCGCCCAGTGGCAAAAGAAAAATTAACCATTGGTGTTGCATACGAACGCTTGTTACATATCCTATGGATTTAGAAAACATCGTGCCTATCACGCCACCGACCAATCCCAAAACCACACTCAACAGTAGCCATCGCAGAAACACAAGTCCATATTTTCCGATATTTTTTGCCCAATTCTTTAAAACTTGCTTCATTTTTACTTCCTTTTTTCCAAAAAAATCAACATAATGAACGGTTACTGCAATTACAGTAACCGTTCAAATCATATTATATCGAAGCGCGCATTTCCTCTGACTGTTCTGCCACAGAATTAAGTTCCTCCGGTTCACAAAAAGTAGGAACCGTTGCTTTAATAACATCCTTGATATATGCAGATTCCGAGAAACTTGCTGCTTGTTCTAAAGCAATCCTGAGCGCATCAAGTTTTTCTTCAAGTTGCTCTCGCGAAAGCGGTGCATCTTTTTCGATAAAAATCATATGATTGCTCGTTTTGTCCAAAGTTTCTGTCTTCATCAACAATTCTTCATACAGTTTTTCGCCCGGACGCAACCCGATTTCTTTAATTTTTATATCAACACCGGGTTTTAGTCCGGATAACTTAATCATATTTACTGCCAAATCATATATGCGCACCGGTTTACCCATATCCAAAACAAAGAGTTCTCCCCTCTTTGCCATAGCGCCCGCTTGCAGAACCAGTTGGCTGGCCTCTGCAATAGTCATAAAATAGCGTATAATTCTTTTATCGGTAATGGTCAAAGGACCACCGGAAGCAATTTGGCGTTTAAATAGAAGTCGGAGGCCAAGCGGTCTTAGGAAGACAACATATTAGGACAACTCCTTGGCTCACAGAACGACATGGCTACGATCCGACTTGGCCTCTGCAATAGTCATAAAATAGCGTATAATTCTTTTATCGGTAATGGTCAAAGGACCACCGGAAGCAATTTGGCGTTTAAATAG
>JAZRAZ010000021.1:0-9407 GCA_045634825.1 Eubacteriales bacterium
ACCACTCTTCACGGCGTCCAGAACCTTTGCCGCGTTGGCAGTACCGGAACAAACGCAAACATTGATGTCCATACCATTCACATTATAAGTTGCCTCTTTGATGCCTTCGGTACCGCGTACCTCAACAAAATCAATAGAAGGTGCTTCCTTACCGGTCAGCACTTCTACGGCAGTTCTAAGTGCCGCTTCCATAACACCGCCGGTAGCACCAAAGATGACACCTGCACCGGTGTATTCACCCAGCGGATTGTCATACTCAGCATCGGGCAAAGCAGGTAAATCAATGCAAGCATTTTTCAGCATTTTAGCCAGTTCTCTGGTTGTGATGGAAATATCTACATCCTGGAAACCGCTGGCATCCTGGTCATCTCTGCCAAGTTCAAATTTCTTGGCAACACAAGGCATTACACTGACACAAACGATATTCTTGGGGTCTAAGTTGTTCTTTTCAGCATACCATGTCTTTGTAACCGCACCGAACATCTGTTGGGGAGATTTACAAGAAGACAAGTTTTCAATAAATTCGGGATAATAGTATTCGCAGAACTTAACCCAGCCGGGAGAACAAGAGGTGATGATGGGCAATTTGCCACCGTTCTGAACACGGTCAATAAACTCAGTTCCCTCTTCCATGATGGTCAGGTCAGCGGTAAAGTTGGTGTCAAACACCTTGTCAAATCCAAGCATCTTAAGACCTGCAACCATCTTGCCCTCGACATTGGTGCCAATGGGAAGACCAAACTCCTCACCCAAAGCCGCACGAACGGCAGGAGCAGTTTGAACGATAACCGTCTTTTCCGGGTCATTGAGTGCATCCCATACCTTTGCGGTATCATCCTTCTCGGTAAGAGCGCCGGTAGGACAATTTACGATACACTGACCGCAAGAGATACAAGGACTGTCTGCCAGGTTATCCTCAAAAGCACAGTTAATGCTGGTGGCAAAACCTCTTTCGACTGCACCGATAACATTAACGCCCTGATTGTGATTACAAACAGCAACGCAACGACGGCAGAGAATACACTTGGAATTATCGCGAATCATATGCGGAGCACTATCGTCTACCACAGAGGGAGTTTTGGCTCCGTCAAATCTTCCGCAATCTTCAACACCGAAATCCTTTGCCATTTTTTGCAGTTCACAGTTATCACTGCGGACACAAGAAAGGCATTTTCTATTGTGGTTGGAAAGAATGAGTTCCAGAGTTGTTTTTCTTGCTTTAATTACAGCAGGAGAATTAGTATAAACCTCCATACCTTCGTTTACAGGATAAACACAAGCGGCAACCAGACTTCTGGCACCTTTAACTTCGACAACGCAGATACGGCAAGCGCCAATCTCGTTAATCTTTTTCATATAGCAAAGTGTGGGAATTTCAACGCCAACGGCCTTGGCAGCTTCCAAAATGGTCGTGCCCTTCGGAACCGTAACATCAATTCCGTTAATCTTCAGATTTACATTCATGATTTTATGTTCCTTTCCTTACTTCTTGATAATGGCGCCGAACTTACAACCATCCACACAAGCGCCGCACTTGATACACTTGGATTGATCAATTTCGTGTACTTGCTTCACAGCCCCGTTGATAGCATTGACAGGACAGTTACGGGCACACTTGGTACAACCGATACACTTATCGGTAATGACAAACTGTACCAATTTCTTACATACACCTGCAGGGCATCTCTTTTCCTCAATGTGAGCCACATACTCATCACGGAAGAATCTTAAAGTAGAAAGAACGGGGTTGGGAGCAGTTTGTCCCAAACCGCAAAGAGAGTTGCTCTTAATGTGGTTGCACAATGCTTCCATATCTTCAAGGTCCTGCATGGTTGCCTGACCGGAAGTAATTTTCTCAAGATATTCCAGAAGTCTCTTAGTACCAATACGGCAAGGTGTACATTTACCGCAGGATTCATCAACGGTAAACTCCAGGAAGAACTTGGCAATATCTACCATACAGTTGTCCTCATCCATAACAATCAGACCGCCGGAACCGACCATCGCGCCAACTGCCGCCAAGGATTCATAGTCAACCTTTGTGTCAATCAAAGAGGCAGGAATACAACCGCCGGAAGGACCGCCCATCTGGGCTGCCTTGAACTTTTTACCGTCAGGCACGCCGCCACCGATGTCTTCAACAATTTCTCTAAGAGTAGTACCCATAGGAATTTCTACAAGACCGGTGTTCTTAATCTTACCGCCCAAGGCAAATACCTTTGTACCCTTGGAGTTTTCAGTACCCATCGAAGCAAACCACTCAGCACCCTTGAGAATAATCTGAGGAATGTTGGCATAGGTTTCAACATTGTTGTTCATTGTGGGAATATCGAAAATACCTTTTTCAGAGGGGAACGGAGGACGGGGACGGGGTTCACCGCGGTTGCCGCCGATAGAAGTCATCAAAGCGGTTTCCTCACCGCAGACAAATGCGCCTGCACCAAGTCTGAGTTCAATATCAAAGTTAAATCCGGTACCAAAGATATCTTCGCCCAGCAGACCATAATCTCTTGCCTGCTTGATGGCAATCTCCAAACGGTGAATTGCGATAGGATACTCAGCACGCACATAAATGAAACCGCGGCAAGCGCCAACTGCATAAGCGGCAATCGCCATCGCTTCCAGAACAGCGTGAGGGTCACCTTCCAAAACAGAACGGTCCATAAATGCACCGGGGTCACCCTCGTCAGCATTACAGCAAACATACTTAACATCTGCTACGGTTTTGGCAGCCAAAGACCATTTCAGCCCTGTCGGGAATCCGGCGCCGCCACGACCTTTCAGGCCGGAATCAGAAATACATTTGATAACATCTTCCGGTTTCCACTCGGTCAAGACTTTGCCCAAAGCCGCATAACCGTCTACTGCGATGTATTCCTCAATATCCTCAGGATTGATAACACCGCAATTACGCAGAGCAACACGCTCCTGCTTGGCATAGAAATTGGTTTCGTTAAGGGATTTGGTAACACCACTTTCGGCATCTACCGTTTCCTCATATAAGTACTTTTTAACAATTCTACCCTTGATGATGTGCTCACTTACGATTTCCGGCACATGCTCAGGGGTCATACGGCTGTAAAATGCGCCTTCGGGATATACAATCATAATCGGTCCCAATGCACACAAACCGAAACAACCGGTAGTAACGACCTTTACTTCGTCTTGCAGGTTGTTTGCCGCCAACTCATCATTCAGCGCTTTAACAATCGCCGGTGCGTTGGAAGAGGTACAACCGGTACCTTCACATACAAGAATATGACTTCTAACCATGCTTTGCTCCTCCTTATTCAGCGGCTTTTTCAGCAGCGCCGATGGTATATTCTTCAACTACCTTGTTATTGACCAGATGCTCCAAAACAACTTTGGAAACCTTTTCAGGAGTCATTTTAACATATGTAGTCTTTTTATCACCTTGCAATACTTCTACAACAGGCTCATAACGGCAAATGCCGATACAGCCGGTCTGTGTAACCATAACATTACTAAGATTTTTTTCCTGTACTTCCTCTAAGAACTTGTTGAGAACAGGACGAGCGCCGGCAGCGATACCACAAGTTGCCATACCGACAACGACGCGGGTTGCGGAGCTTTCATCATACTCACGCAGTACGACTTTCTGCGCCATCTTGGCTTTGATTGCCTGCAATTCTGCTAAGCTTTTCATTATAGGTTGCCTCCCTTGATATTATCTAAATTTTCTTTAATGTATTCACAAATCCACGCCAATATTTCCGGGGTTGACAAAGCAATTTCTTCCCCCAATATATTTTGAATTTCCTGTGTATCCATCACAAAAGTGCCCACATCGGTTTGATGGGTATAGATATAGCGAATGGTATCATCGGCACTAATCAATGTTATCATTGTTTCCGCCATATCCCCCAACGGCATACGATCCAGATGGTTCAGTCGGAAGGAAGCATTTACCTGCGTTCCCTTTCCAAGTTTGGAAGTAATGGAAAAGGTGCCCTCGCAACTTTCTGCCGCCATCTTAAGAAGCGGCAACCCAAGTCCCACTTTCCGAGTGGTTCTCGTAGTAGTAAACGGGTCACACACCTGTGCCAAAAATTCCTCCGACATACCTGAGCCGTCATCGGTAATTGAAAGAGTCAAAATATCTTTGGAGATACTTTCTACCACTCGAATATCAATCCGACCGGCTTTGGCTTTGATGGAATTACCCACCACATCCAGAATATTCAGTGAAATCTCTTTCATAGAGATTTAGTCCATATATTTTTTCAGAATATCGGGAATTTGATCCACCGTCAGTCTGCCATATACATCATCGTTGATGGTCAGAACAGGAGCCAGACCGCAGGCACCGATACAACGGGTTGCTTCTAAAGAAAACTTACCGTCCGGTGTGCAACCGCCGACTTCGAGATTCAAAATTTCCTTTACTTTTTCAATTAAGTCTCCGGAGCCTTTAACATAGCAAGCCGTACCTAAGCATACGCCGATTTTATACTCACCCTTGGGCACCAAGGAAAACTGAGCATAAAATGTAGCAACACCATAGATATGTGCCATAGAAATGTTCAACTGCTCAGAGATAATGGTCATTACCTCGTAGGGAAGATACCCGTAAATCTCCTGCGCGCCTTGCAAAACGGGCATCAATGCGCCTTGCTGATCTTTATGTTCAGCAATCATCGCGTACAGGCGCTCCTCTTGCTCCTTAGTTCCTTTAAAAGGAATGGTGCATCTTGTACTCATAACATATCCTCCTATAAAAATGATCACGCACAATACACTTTGGAGTAAAATGCGGATAAATATTACTCATATAACTATAACATATGTTTTGGCAAATTTCTACTGATTTCTCAAAAATAAACCAAAATTTTCTTCAATTCTTATATTGGTTTAATAAAAAGTTCCAAATCGTCTCTTTTTTTGCATCTTTTAACTCTAAAAAGTTCTTTCCTTGCGCCTCTCCGACATTCTCAAGATAATGAGAATCCGTATCATATAAAAACAGGCTTTCTGCAATTTGCGGATGCTGACAAACAAAATCTGAGGGTGCATTTTGTGAAAGTTCAAAAATGCGGTATCCCATCGTCATATCCACATACCCGAATACCGACAGTAAACTCTTACTTTGTTTATCAATGTGTGCCGGTATGGCAATCCCTCCGTAACAGGCAAGCAAACGGGGCAGTTCGTCAATACTGATAGATGTTGCGTTAATAAGATATCTGGGTTCCTCTCCGATGATACGGTCCTGTTCATCCATCAAAAGTTGTCTTCCAAAAATATCCGTTCGATTTTGCACATCGGGAAGTGCGGGAGCAACGACTTCTCTGTCAAATTTTTGAGCAGTGTCCAGGTCATAAAACAAACATAAAACGTGAATTTCCTCTGCCGTTTCCAATTCCATCCCCGCAAACGCAGTGATACCCACCGACTCTGCCACTTTCAATACGGCGGTGGCGTTACCGGTGGTATTATGGTCGGAAATAGCAATCACATCAAGGCCGCTGAGTTTTGCCATATTTACGATATTATTCGGGGTCATATCCTCGTCACCGCAAGGAGATAAGCAAGAGTGAATATGAAAATCGTAGTAAACTTTCACAGTGCTTTACCAATTGCCAGGCAGGTTTCATAAGTAGGAAGATTGCTGGAAAGAATGCTGATTCCCTGCTCCTTTGCCCTTTGCAGTGCATTTTCATCAGGAGCAGTTCCTTCACTGAGCACTACACAAGGCAAATCTGCCATCAGTGCCACGGCAATTACATTGACATTGGTCATCACCGTTACCAAAGCACTTCCCTGTTCTGCTCTACCGATGACCCACGAAAGCAAGTCACAAGCATAAGCACCACTGACATTTATATTCTCATCTGCAATATACACAGGTGTAAAATTGCAGGCATTTGCGAGTTCCAATACCGTCATCAAGTCACCTACTCCGTAATATTTTCCATTAGTTTTTTCAATCGGTCGCGCATTACAAATACACAATCCGCCTCTTTTGCATACCCTGACACCACATCCTCCGCAAAAGCGTGGCAAGAGGGAGAGCCGCAAGCGGCGCAATCTATGCCCGGCAATATTTTTTCAATGCGCTGTATTTCCTTCATTTTTTCCATAGCACGCGACAAATCCGTGTCCAGTTTCATCGCGTGATTGCCGTCTTCTTTTTCATCCCAGTCAAAACTGTTTTCGTCCACTCCGAAATCCGACAGCCGTGTGGCAGAAACAGGCAGATATTTACGCAAACGGCGGATTCTGGTAATGGCAACAAACGGGTTTTCAATGGTCAGACACCCGCCCACACATCCCGCGTGGCAAGCGCTGAGTTCCACAAAATCAAGGTCGGTTAGTTTTTCGTCTTCAATGTTTTCCAATACGGAAATAACATTACCGATGGCATCCGCCGCCAGATATTTGGGACGAAGTAGCGCCGTGGCTTCCCCGCCCGTATATGCCCAGGAAATACCTGTCAGTCCACAACTATGTAAAATAGGCGGTTCGCTTTTATTATGATTCATTGCCGACAAAAGCGGTTTATAGATATCACTGATAGCCAGCACGCCATCAATGGTAATTTGTCTGGTTCCGATCGGTGCATTTGCCGCCGTCACCTTGGCAGGACAGGGGGTAATAAAGAATACACCTATCTCCTCATTTGCCAGCCCGTATTTTTCCATTGCTTGTTTGCGGGCAAGTTTTGCTGCCACCTCTACGGGTGCATTGATTTCCAGCAAATGATTCATTAAATTCGGAAAACGCACTTTAATTAAACGTACAACTGCAGGACACGCCGTGGAAATAATGGGTTTCGGTCCATCATAAGACTGCATTCTTTTACGGCTGATTTCACTGACAAGTTCTGCCGCCTTTGCCACTTCAAACACTTCATTAAATCCCAGTTCCAAAAGGCCTGCCAATATGTAATCAACATTATCAAGATTATTGAATTGTCCATACAATGCGGGGGCAGGAATGGCAATGGTATGCTTATATCTTTTTAAATCTTCCAGATGGTCATATACCGCCCGTTTGGCACGATGGGGACAGACACGGATACATTCTCCGCAATCAATGCAACGCTCTGCAATAATATGCGCCTTACCGTGTTTGACCCGAATTGCCTCGGTTGGACAATGCTTGACACAGTTGATGCATCCCTTACATTTATTTTCATCCAATGTGACAGAATGGAAATATTGCATTTTGCACTCCTCAACAATTAATGGTGATTTTTAGTGTTGTTCCGACACCCAGTTTGGTTTCAATCTCCAGATTGTCGGAATATTTTTTGATATTGGGCAGTCCCATTCCTGCACCGAATCCGAGCGAACGGACATCGTCAGGTGCCGTGGAATACCCTTCCGTCATGGCAAGGTCAATATCCTCAATACCCGGACCGCGATCCGCCATAATTACGCAGATTTTTTCCGGCGTTATTTCTACATCTACGGTTCCGCCCTGAGCGTGAATCACCATATTGATTTCCGCCTCATACATCGCAATCGCAACCCGCTGAACGACTTTGGTCGGAAAACCGAGTTTTTTCAGAGTCGTCTTGGTCGAAGCAGAAGCCTCACCTGCAGAAACAAAATCATCACCGTCTACTACAAAAGAAAGTTTGATGGGTTCCATATTACTGCTCACTCTCACTTTCCGGACGCAGACCGTTCATATACAGTTTGCCGCAGGCGGAATACATACGCTCATCAGTCGTCATCAAAACCATACCGTTTTGCTCGCCCAGAGCAATCGTATTCTGGTCAGGCGTCTTTCCTCTGACAAATACGATACAATTCATATCCATCATAATGGCAGTACGCACCGTTTGCAAATTGAGCAAGCCCGTCAAAAGCACTACCGACTGATCCGTTACAAAAGCCAGTACATCACTCATCATATCCGAGCCAAAAGCTGAGGAAACTTCCATATCCAATTTGTCCTGCCCACAATGCACCTTGGCACCAAGCAATGATTGTATTTCACTGATTTTCACGGCAATTCTCCTTTTTTGTTAATAATCTTACTTTAAATAAAGTATAGCATACTGTATTAGAAGTTTCAACAATTTATTGTACCAAATTATTGACATCGCAAAAAAATGTGACTATAATATTATTATATTTTTTAAAGAAAGGTGAACGAGAATGAGAGTTTACAATTTTTCAGCCGGCCCTTCTATGTTGCCGGAAGCCGTATTGGAAAAGGCACAGAGTGAGATGCTTTGTCACGGAAATAGCGGTCAATCCGTTATGGAAATGAGCCATCGCTCCAAAGAGTACGGTGCCATCATTCAGTCTGCTGAAGCTCGTCTGCGTAAGGTTATGAACATTCCGGATAACTATAAAGTTCTGTTCCTGCAAGGCGGCGCTTCCAGCCAGTTCGCCATGGTACCCCTCAATCTGATGACCAAAAACAAAAAGGCCGATTATGTACTGACGGGCGCTTGGGCGAAAAAAGCCTACAAAGAAGGCTGCCGCTACGGTGAATGCCGCGCAGTTGCTTCCTCTGAGGACAAAACCTTCAGTTACATTCCCTCTTTGGATGCTTCTACCTTTGATAAGGAAGCCGACTATTTTCACATTTGTATGAACAACACCATCTATGGTACCAAGTTTGCTTCTCTCCCTGAGACAGGTGATGTTCCGCTGGTTGCAGATATGTCTTCCTGCATTCTTTCCGAGCCGGTAGATGTGTCCAAATTCGGTATGATTTACGCCGGTGCACAAAAGAATATGGCACCTGCCGGTCTTACTGTCGTAATTATTCGCGAAGACCTTATCGGCGAAGCACAAGACATCACTCCTACCATGTTCCGCTATACTACACACGCCGAGAATGATTCTATGTTCAACACACCTCCTTGCTACTGCATTTATGTACTGGATCTGGTACTGGAGTGGATTGAATCTTTAGGCGGTCTGGAAGAAATGAAGAAAATCAACGAAAAGAAAGCAGGTTTGCTGTATGATTATCTGGACTCTTCCAAAATGTTCTCCGCCACTGTTGAAAAAGGCAGTCGTTCTTTGATGAACGTTCCCTTTGTTACAGGTGATGCTGAACTGGACAAAAAGTTTGTTGCCGAGGCTACTGCCGCAGGTTTTGTAAACCTCAAAGGCCATCGTTCCGTCGGCGGTATGCGTGCCAGTATCTACAATGCAATGCCCGTTGAAGGCGTCGAAAAACTCATCGCATTTATGAAGAAATTTGAAGAGGAAAACGCATAATGAACATTTTAACTTTAAATAAAATTTCCAAAATCGGCACCGACTTGTTGCCCAACGATTACATTGTCGGTGATGATATTAAAAATGCCGACGGCATCCTGGTCAGCAGTGCCAGTATGCACGAATATGAAACTCCCGACAGTTTGCTTGCTATTGCCAGAGCGGGTGCCGGGGTCAACAACATTCCTGTCGATGCTT
>JAZRAZ010000022.1:0-16313 GCA_045634825.1 Eubacteriales bacterium
TGAGCAGGCGGATATTGATATGTCTGAGATGCTGGTAAACCACTTAGGGATTGAATCGGTCACCGTCAATATCGGGGAAACGGTTCAAGTTCTTGAGGATGCCATTACGGGTGAAATCGGTGAACTTTCAGCGATGAGCCGCACCAATTTGCCCAGTCGCGTGAGAATGGTGACGCTGTACGGCGTCAGCCAAAGCCGCAACGGCAGAGTTGCCAACACCTGCAATCTTTCAGAGGATTGGGTGGGCTATTCCACAAGATATGGGGACAGTGCGGGTGACTTTAGCCCCTTGTCTAAACTCACGGTTGCGGAAGTCAAAGCAATCGGGCGGGAACTGGGGTTGCCGTCTGTGTTGGTAGATAAGGTGCCCATTGACGGTCTTTGCGGCAAAACCGATGAAGAAAATTTAGGTTTTACCTATGCTGATTTGGATAAATATATTCGTACTGCAGAGTGCGAGCCGGAACTTAAAAAGTTACTGGACCATAAGCGCAAAGCAAATCGCTTTAAGTTGGAGTTGATGCCGACATACGACCCCCACATTCCCACAGTAGAGGATATGAACTGATTAAAACCGCCCTGTACGCAGGGCGGTTTGTTTGTGGATAACTCTGTGAAATACTGTGCAATATATGTGCATAACAAATCCTTGAAATCATTGGCTGTATTTGATACAATAATATAGTAAATGTTTTACTTTTAGGAGATAGAGATGGCATTTTATTTTGAAAGCGGACTACCGCAGACAATTCAGATACCAAGGTCACTGGCAGAGGGCTATCTGTCGGTGGCAACAGGGGCACAAATCAAGGTGATGCTTTGCCTGATTCGGTTTGAGGGCCTGCCTGTTCGCATCGAGGATATTGCAAAACAATGCAATCTGGATGCAGCAGATGTGCAAAGTGCGATTGATTTTTGGGTGGAGCAAAAAATGCTCCGCCGTCGCGGGTCAACGCTTTGTTTATTTGCGCCTGAAGCGGTGCAGGAACTCAAACTTCCTACATACAGTTCCGATGAAATTCTTTCTCTCAAAGAGCAGACACCCGAATTTGCCCAGATTTTAGAGGCGGCGCAAGGGGTGCTTGGCAAAATATTCAATCATAATGATGCTTCTATCCTGTACGGACTCTATGACAATTTGGGGTTTGGCGGGGATGTGATACTGCAACTGCTTGGCTTTTGCGCCGGTAATGGCAAAAAAAGTTTCCGATACATTGAAAAAGTGGCACTTGACTGGCACGACAGAGGGATTGACAGTTTTGAAAAAGCAGACAGTTATATCCGCCATTTAGAACAAATAGCAAGAGAGGAGCACCATATTGCCGTTTCATTTGGTATTGACAATCGCGCTTTAAGCGCCAAAGAAAAAGAATTTATTTCCAAATGGAGAGGGGAGATGACACTGCCCTTTGAACTCATTGAGGCGGCATATGAGCGTTGTGTAGACAATAAGGGGAAACTTTCTTTCCCGTATATCAATGCGATTCTGACCGATTGGCACGCCAAGGGGTATAAGACCTTGGATGAGGTTGCCTCAGAGCAGCATCCTGATGAAAATGCGCGCAATTTGGGAGATATTGAACTTGCCGCGATGAAGAAATTGATGGAGGAGTAAGGCGTGAGAGAGCAAATCAGACAAAAACTGAATCGTGAGTTTGCACAAAAGCGTCAGCGCGCCTTGCTGGATGCCGAGCAGAGAAAGCAGGCGTTGTATCAGAGTTGCCCTGCGCTGAGTGAACTGGATGCCTTGGCAGCAAGTGCTTCTAATGAATATTTTAAGGCACGCCTATCGGGAAATATCCAACCCGAACAGTACGAAAGGCAGATGGCGGATATTGCTGCCAGACGCGCTGAACTGATGAACGGAGCAGATATTTTGCCGCATTTTGAATGTAGCGTTTGCGAGGATACAGGCAAAATCCCGGGCGGTTATTGCAAATGTTTTCTCTCCCGCGTGATTGAGGAAAATCTGGCGGATGCCAATCTTTCTAAGTCCTCCGAACACGAGCGTTTTGAGAATTTTGATTTTGGGTATTACAGTGACAAGCCGGATGCCAAAACCGGTGTCATACCCCGCGTGCTGATGGAAAAAATCGTGGCAAAGTGCAAAAAGTTTGTTGCGGAGTTTGAAAGCAGTAACACCAATTTGCTTTTGACGGGGGATACAGGACTTGGTAAGACCTTTTTGTCTTCTGCGATTGCAGGGGAACTGCTGAAAAAAGGATATACCGTCATTTATATCAGCGCGCCTGAATTTTGTGCGCGCGTGCAGGCAAACAAGTTCGGCGACCGTCCGGAAGAACTCCAACCCTACTATGAAGCAGACTTGTTGATATTGGACGATTTGGGTGCAGAATTCCGTACACAACTGACCTCTGCTGTATTGGGTGAGGTCATTGACCGCAGACTTCGAAGCGGTAAAAAGATGGTATTTTCGACCAACCTTT
The DNA here is from genome assembly GCA_045634825.1 of Eubacteriales bacterium. Lineage (GTDB taxonomy): Bacteria > Bacillota > Clostridia > Oscillospirales > QAKW01 > Firm-08. The sequence continues at coordinate 2,448 of JAZRAZ010000022.1, forward strand.
CCGCACAAGAACTCGAAAATAATTACAGTGGCAGGGTCATTTCCCGATTTTTAGGCCACTTTGAACTGTTGCGTTTTATCGGCAAAGATATCAGACGGCAGAAAGGCGGATACTAAGTGTTTAAAAAAGTGGAAAGAATACTGGTGGTGGGGCTGGGCAATCCCGGCAAACAATATGAAAACAACCGCCACAATGTCGGCTTTCATGCCATTGAGCAGTTGTTACCTCATTTAAACGGTGCCAAAAAGAAAGATAAGTTTGACGGGGAACTCTATATAGGGCAACTGTTTGGCAAAGAAGTTATTTTGCTTCGTCCCCAGACCTTTATGAACAATTCCGGTCAGAGCATCGGAGCGGTGGCTCGGTTTTACAAAATCAAGGTGCAGGATATTTATGTGATTTTTGACGATGTTTCTCTGAAACCGGGGCAACTTCGTATCCGTGCCAAAGGAAGTCCGGGTGGCCACAACGGACTTAAAAGCATCATCGCCCATCTTGCCAGTGATGCTTTTAAGCATATTAAAATCGGTGTCGGTGCCAAACCGCACCCCGATTATGATTTGGCAGACTGGGTGCTTTCCAATCCTGTGGGGGAAGACAAAGAAAAAATTGATGCCGTGATAGAGCAGATGCCTGCGCTGTTTCGTTCTTTCTTTACCGAAAATCTGGACAAAACGATGAACAAATTTAATCATTAGAGGTGTAGTATGCCTGATAGCAAATTAAGAGGGGTTTTCAGAAAATATAAAATTGATAATTTCCCCTATCCTTTGTATTACTGCCTTCCGTATGCTTTGCGCTTTGATTTACGCGAGCACGCGGGGCAGGAACTAACACAGGTGCAAAGTATCTTTGAGAGTGCTTTTTCCAAAAATCACGAAATGCTTGTGGTGCTGGAAACAGCGCCTGAAGGCAAGGTGCAAAAGGCGCTGGGAGAGTTTGAAAGCGTCGTGCTCCCGATGGAAAAATACGACAATGAAACAGGGGAACTCTCCGTTTACGAGCGCCATATCTATGCGCTGCCTGCCCACAAAGTGCCCAAGACCATTTTGTTTTCGGCGGTGCTGAGTGATGAATATTATGCTGAGAAAATCTACTTTGCCGATGTGGAAAACGGTGTTATAATGATGCTTTATGATGGGCGCGGTTGCGATATAAGTGCCCCGATGCCCCAACTTTTAAGTGGTCTTTATAAAGAGAAAAAACACCTGCTTTCCCTCATCGACCTGCCGCAAATGAAACTGAATTTTGAAGACTAAAAAATCCACCACTTATAAGTGGTGGATTTTCTGTTAGGATTCTATGTTAATTTTAATGTTTCCTGTATCGGAGATGATTTCGCATCTGCCGCCGTGAATGGTTTTGGGCACATCAATTCTGCCGGTATCACTTTGTGCAAAAAAGATTTTTTCACTTTGCAGACTGCCCGTCACATCGCCTGTATCGGTGGTAACAAAGATTTCAGGGGCATCGCACTTTTTAAATTTGACATCTCCTGTGCTTCTCTCAATAGAAAATTTGCCCTCGGCAATTACGTTTTGTAAAGATATGTCCCCCGTATTGCCTTTTGATAAAAGAGTTTGGCACTTTACATCGAAAACCGATATATCTCCTGTCGAAACGGTAAGGTCAAGGCTTTTTGCCGTTATGCTTTTCAGGGAAATATCACCGGTGCTTGTTTTGAGTTTGACTTCATCCGTTGCACTTGCAAGGTTTGTTATATCGCCTGTATCCTTCGAAATGTCAATGCTCTGAAAAGTAAAGTTTTTGGAAATGGTTACATCTCCCGTATCCGAATTGATTTTAAGTGCACCGTATGTGCTTTCGGGCAGATAAAGAGCGACGATCGGGCGGTCGATAAATATACCGATATGCTCATACCATTTTCGTTTATCCTCAATTTTGATAATAAGGTCGTCACCGTTTACCGTAACCGTGTGGGTGGCGTTTTTCTGTTCGTAACAACCAACCTGACACTCTTGATTTTTTGAGGGCAGAAAAATAACATTTGCAGTATCACATTCAATGGATATATTTTGGAAATTTTCGGTGATATTGTGGAGTTTTGACTGATATCTTATCGTTGTAATTGTTGAAAAATCCCATCCGAGAATCGTCATCGCTCCTGCAAAGGCCATCGCGCCAAGCAACAAAAGGGCGGCTGCAATCATCAGCCATATCCGTACTCGCTTATTCACAAGCATTCTCCTTTCTTGAAAGATGGCTTTTCAGCCACGAAACCATCTTTTTAGTCAGCAGTATGGTGCCGCCGGTTGCGGCCTTGCAGACAAAAAATGCAAGAATCGCAAGTCCTGCACAAACACTGCCGATGCCAAACATAGCCACACCGCCGAAAAAGAAGCCGACAAGTTCATACCTGACTCCTGTAAGCAAGGTGCCCAGAGCGGCACCAATCAGTGCCGCAAAGCCTGCCCATAAGGAAATGATTACACTCCAAAGTGAAATGTAAAGCGCTATAATTACGATAAGAGTGGCAATCAGCAGCGGAAGCCACACGGGACTGCCGAGCACTAAAAGCACAATTTCCCAATAACCGAGTCGTTTATGAAGACTGTCTAAAAAATTTTGTTTACTCATAGTCGTCCTCCTTGTTTGTTCTATAATATATCATAAAACAAGGTAAATGGTTTGTCAATAGTAACAAAAAAGTGCCGAGAAACCTTGATTTCTCGGCACTTTTTGGCGCGCTTGAAGGGATTCGAACCCCCGACCTGTCGCTTAGGAGGCGACCGCTCTATCCTGCTGAGCTACAAGCGCATATACTGTTATATTTTATGGTATGCGGGCGCAAAAGTCAAGAGTGGTGCTTTTTATGATAATAAAAAAGTTCTTTTTTGGAAAAGTGCTTTACATTCTTTAATATATTATATATAATTAATGTGTATAAGTATGTATTAAGAAGGGAAGCACCCAGATGAAAGTATTGGTAGTTTTTGGCGGACAAAGCAGTGAATATGAAGTGGCGTGTCGTAGTGCGGCATATGTCGTCAGCCAAATTGACAGAAGTAAATATGAGGTGCACACAGTGGGTGTGACTAAAGGCGGCAGATGGCTATACACATCAGCCTCGACCGAGCAGATAGCAAATCTTTCTTGGGAAAAGGATAAGGACAATCGTCCTTGTGTTCTTTCTCCTGATGCCAGACTGCGCGGATTGCAGTTTGTGGATGGGGAGTTGATGCCGGTAGATGTAGTCTTTCCGGTGATGCACGGCAAAAACGGTGAGGACGGCGCGATTGCCGCACTCTGTCAGATGGCAAACTTGCCACAAGTTGGTTGCTCTATGACCAGCGGCGCCATTTGTATGGACAAAATGATTACCAAAGTCATTTGTGAAAAATATGATATTCCGCAGGCAAAATGGAACTACTGTTTTGCTTATGATATTGAAAACGATATCGAACAGGCGGCCCAAACGGTGATGAAAGGACTGGAGTATCCCGTGTTTGTTAAACCCTGCTCGGCGGGCTCATCGGTCGGTATCGGCAAGGCAAAGGATAAAGCGGCCCTGCTTTCTGCCTTAAAAGAAGCGGCAAGTCACGATTTTAAAGTGGTGGTAGAGCAGTTTATTGCAGGTCAGGAAGTTGAGATTGCAGTACTGGGCAGTCGTTTTGACCCTGTTGTTTCTCAGCCCGGTGAAATTGAGCCGACCGCGGAATTTTACAGTTATGATGCTAAATATAACGACTCCTCCTCCAAACTGCACATTCCTGCCAGAGTTGAGGAAAAAACCATCCAAAGTCTCAGAGAATTGGCGGCAAAAATCTTTAAAGTTCTGGACTGTGCAGGAATGAGTCGTGTAGATTTCTTTGTAACCAAAGAGGGTAATATACTCTTTAATGAAATTAACACCATTCCCGGACATACCGCTATCAGTATGTATCCCAAACTGATGGGGGCTTACGGAATAAAGGGCAAAGAGTGTATGACTGCCTTGATTGAAAGCGCGCTGGAAAGAGGACTGGAATAATGCTGGGAGTGTTTGACAGCGGACTGGGCGGACTTTCCTCCATCAAGGAACTCTCCCACTGTCTGCCCAATGAGGATATAATTTATTTCGGAGACACCGGCAGAGTGCCCTACGGCACGCGCAGTTCGGAAATCATCACCCAGTACGCCTTACAGGATGCACGGTTTTTGATGCAGTTTTCCCCTCGTGCGATACTGGTGGCGTGCGGTACGGTGTCCAGCGTTGCGATGGATGCACTCAGAGAGAATTTTGAGGTACCGATTTTGGGCGTTGTGGATGCCGCCGTGGATGCGGCACTTGCTGCGACGAAAAACAAAAAAATTGCGGTACTGGGTACACCTGCCACCATTCACAGCGGTTCCTATGTTAAGAAACTCAAAGAAAAGTGTAACAAGGTGGAGGTGGTTGCCATTCCTTGCCCCTTGTTTGTTCCGCTTGTAGAAAACGGGCATATTGAGCCCGGCGACCCGATTGTCAAAGCAACGGTTGCCCATTATCTTGGGGAGGCAATAGAGTTTGGCGCAGATACCGTGATACTCGGATGCACCCATTATCCGCTGCTGAAAGATGCCATCGCAGAGTTTATCGGCGGAGAGGTCAGGCTCATCAATGCGGCGGCGGAAGCGGCACAGGCACTCAAAAAAGCACTCGGGGAAACAAGCGTACAGGAAAGCGGAGAGCAACGCTTTTTCGTGTCCGACTCACCCGACGGATTTGCCAAAACGGCGCGCATTTTTCTGAAAAAGGACATTAAGAAAGCGGTGGAGAGAATTGACATCGGAGCCTACTAATGTAAAAGTAACCCTTTCGCTCAAGCCCGAAGGAGAAGAAAAACAGGTTATCTCGGAAAAAGGAACCTTTCTTTCTCAAAAAGAAAAGGTGCTTGTGAAAATGAAAGAACGGCGTTTTCAAATAGAAAAGGACAGGGTGCTGATTTTCGGTGGATATACCATTGAACTGACAAAAGACAGGGCAACCAACCTTGACTACCCCACTCCTTACGGTACACTTGCGATGAGCGTGAAAACCAAAAGTCTGGACATTTCTGCAGACAAAAAAACGGTGATGGCTAAATATAGTCTTTACTCAGCAGGTCAGCGTCTGCACGATATAGAGATGAAACTGATAACAGAAACGGAGAAATAACAATGCAAAACCCGACGAAATTTATAATGGATATGTTGCGCGAAAAAATTGTCGGCGCGGCTGCCGCTTTGCAACAAGACGGTCAGTTGCCCGAAGGGGCACTTGCCGACTTTGAAGTGGAAATTCCTAAAGATATTACCAACGGTGATTTTTCTACCAACTTTGCTATGAAGCATGCCCGTGTATTCCGTTTACCGCCCCGTGCCATCGGTGAAAAGGTGGTAAGCGCATTGGGACAGGTGCCGTATGTACAGAGCATTGAAGTGGCAGGCGCCGGTTTTATCAACTTTGTAATGGACCAGAGTTATTTTGCAATGATACTGGAATGTGTTGCAAAAATGGGAGAGGATTACGGTAAAAGTAATTATTTTGACGGCGAAAAGGTGATGGTGGAATTTGTTTCCGCCAACCCCACGGGACCGATGCATATGGGCAACGCCCGCGGCGGCATCATCGGCGATTGTCTGGCTTCTCTGCTGGAGTGGGCAGGTGCGGATGTACACAGAGAATTTTATGTAAATGATGCCGGCAATCAGGTGTCGTTGTTCGGAAAATCTTTGTTTGTCCGTTTGCAACAGTTGTTGCACGGTGAGGACTTTATGGAGTTTCCCGAAGACGGTTATCACGGGGACGACATCAAGGTACTTGCAAAATCATTTTTAGAGGCTCACCCCAATGCAAGAGATTTCTCTGAACAAGATGTGACCGCGCAGATGGTTGCTTTTGGGCTTGAAAAGAATATTGCCCGTATGCAAGAGGATTTGGGGAAATATAAAATCAGTTATGATGAGTGGTTCCGCGAAAGCCGCCTGCACAACAGCGGCTATGTAGCAGAAACAGTTGCTATTTTGGAAAGCAAGGGCGCACTATATGAAAAAGAGGGCGCCAAGTGGTTTAAAGCCACCGAGTATGGCTATGAAAAAGACGAGGTGCTTGTCAAAGCCAACGGGTTTTACACTTATTTTGCAGTAGATATTGCCTATCATCGTCATAAATTTGTTGAGCGTAAATTCGACCGCGTGATTGATGTATTCGGTGCTGACCATCACGGACACACCTTGCGTTTCTGGGCGGCAATGAGAGCGCTGGGACTGGATGAGAGCAAACTGCAGTTTGTGTTGATGCAACTGGTGCGCCTGATGCGTGACGGTGAGGTTGTCCGTATGAGCAAGCGTACCGGCAAAAGCATCACGCTTGCCGATTTGCTGGAGGAAATACCTGTCGATGCCGCCAGATTTTTCTTTAATTCACGCGCCAGCGATACGACGATGGACTTTGATTTGGGACTTGCCACCCGTCAGGACAGTGAAAATCCCCTTTACTATGTTCAGTATGCACACGCTCGTATTTGCTCGATACTGCGCAATTTAGAGGAAAACGGTATTGCCTATGAAGGCGCGCCCGATTACAGCTTGTTGACAAACGGTGCCGAGCGCGATCTGATTCGGCAGATTGCTTTGTTGCCGCAGGAAATTGTGGCATCTGCCGTGGCAAGAGAGCCTTCCCGTATCACAGGGTATTGTGAAAACCTGGCAGCAGCATTTCATAAGTTTTATAATGCTTGTCCCATTAAGAGTGAACAAGGTGGGCTTCGTCAGGCAAGAATCGGACTGTGTATAGCAGCAAGACAAACGCTTAAAAACTCACTGGCGCTGATGAATATTTCAGCACCGGAGAAAATGTAAAAAAACGGAGGGACTGCGATGGATAAATTTGTAGTTCGCGGAAAGAAAGTTTTGCGCGGTGAAGTTGAAATCTCGGGTGCAAAAAATGCCGCGGTTGCTATTCTTCCTGCCGCGATGCTGGTAGATGGCATTTGTCATATTGAAAACGTTCCTAAAATCAGCGATGTATTGAATATAATTGAAATTTTGAAAGATATGGGGGCACTTGCCGAGTGGCACGGTAACACCTTGACGATAGACTGTCGCCCGATTCGCACCTGCGAGGTGGGATATGAGCACGCCAAAAAACTCAGAGCATCTTACTATTTTATGGGTGCATTGTTGGGCAGATGCGGCAAGAGTGTGGTAGCACTTCCCGGCGGTTGCGCCATCGGTGCGCGTCCCATTGACCAACATATCAAAACCTTTGAGGGACTGGGCGCAAATGTCACCATTGAACGCGGCAGCGTATATTGTTCCGCACCGTCTTTGAATAGCGGACATATTTATTTTGACGTTGTCAGTGTAGGCGCCACCATCAATGCGATGCTCGCCGCCTGCAAGGCAAATGGGCTGACGATTTTGGAAAATGTTGCCAAAGAGCCGCATATCGTTGATGTTGCCAACTTCCTCAATTCAATGGGTGCCAGCATTTCGGGCGCGGGTACCAATGTTATTAAGATTCGCGGCGTTGCGCGACTGGGCGGCGGCGGGTATGCCATCATTCCCGACCAGATTGAAGCGGGTACCTATATGGTTGCCGCTGCGGCGACACGCGGAGATGTACTGGTCAAAAATGTAATTCCCAAGCATATGGAATGTATTTCCGGCAAACTCAGAGAAATGGGTGTGACGGTAGAGGAGTATGATGACTCTATTCGTGTCTATGTGCAAGACGGCAAAATACTTCGTCGTGCACAGGTAAAGACGATGCCATATCCCGGATTTCCCACCGATATGCAACCGCAGATTGCCGTGTTGATGGCGACGGTGGAGGGAACCAGTAAGGTAACCGAAAGTATATGGGAAAACCGCTTCCGCTATGTAGAGGAACTCAAGAGAATGGGTGCAAAGATTACCTTGGAGGGCAAAAGTGCTATCATTGAAGGGGGACAACCTCTTACTGCCGCACCGTTGCATGCCTGTGACCTCAGAGCAGGTGCCGCGCTCATTATCGCCGCGTGTGCGGCGGAGGGTGAGAGCATCATTGAGGACATTGAGTTTGTCGAACGCGGATACGAAAGCGTGGTCGAAAAATTCCGCTTGATTGGTGCCGACATCGAAAAAATCAGTGATTGATAACCAAATCACCCTGCAATTTTTGCAGGGTGATTTTTTGCATTTGATAAAAAATCACCAAATAAATTTCCGTTTTTTCGGCATATTGAACGAAAATCAAAAAATGCTACAAAATGTGGTTTTATTTATTGCTTTATACAATATATTGTGATAAAATAGGAAAGCAAAATGAAGAAACGGAGAAAATGAGATGAGAATTATCAAAAGAAGCGGCACCGAAAATCAGTTTGATGCCGAAAAAATCATTAAAGCGGTGACCGCGGCAAACGAAAGCGTGGTTGCCAGTCAGCGAATGGATGAAATTCAGATTAAGAGAATTGCTGAAGATGTAGAGCGTGCGGCAAACAACCTCAATCGTTCTTTGAGCGTTGAGGAGATTCAGGATATGGTAGAAGACCAGATTATGAATCAGCGTGCTTTTGCGGTGGCAAGAAATTATATTACCTATCGTTATAAACGTTCCCTGGTCAGAAAAAGCAACACCACCGATGAGCAAATTCTCAGTTTGATTGAATGTAATAACGAAGAAGTGAAACAGGAGAATTCCAACAAAAATCCTACCGTCAACTCGGTACAGCGTGACTATATGGCAGGCGAGGTGTCCAAGGACATTACCCGTCGTATTTTGCTGTCCCCTGAAATTGTGGAGGCACACGAGTCAGGCCTGATTCATTTCCACGATGCAGACTATTTTGCGCAACATATGCACAACTGCGATTTGGTGAATCTGGAGGATATGTTGCAAAACGGTACGGTCATCTCCGAAACGATGATTGAAAAGCCGCACAGTTTTTCTACCGCTTGTAATATTGCTACCCAGATTATTGCACAGGTGGCTTCCTGCCAGTACGGCGGACAAAGCATTTCTCTGACTCATCTGGCTCCGTTTGTAGATATCAGCCGTCAAAAGATTCGTGTGGAAGTAGAAGAAGAATTGCGTGGCATCGGTTGCGCCTTTACCGCCGAGCAGGCTGCCGAAATCACCGAAAAACGTCTCAGAGAAGAAGTCCGCCGCGGTGTGCAGACCATTCAGTATCAGGTGGTTACATTGATGACAACCAATGGACAGGCACCCTTTGTTACGGTATTTATGTATCTGGGTGAAGCCAAAACAGAACAAGAAAAGCGCGATTTGGCGCTGATTATTGAGGAAACACTCATTCAGCGTTATAAAGGCGTTAAAAACGAAAAGGGTGTATGGATTACCCCTGCTTTCCCGAAACTGATTTATGTTTTGGAGGAGGACAATGTCAGAGAGGGCGCGCCTTTCTGGTATTTGACACAGTTGGCGGCAAAATGTACCGCCAAGAGAATGGTGCCTGATTATATTTCCGAAAAGGTAATGCTGCAAAATAAAGTCGATAAAAACGGCGAGGGTCACTGCTATACCTGTATGGGTTGCCGCAGTTTTCTGACACCTTTTGTCGATGAAAACGGCAAACCCAAGTATTACGGCAGATTCAATCAAGGTGTTGTTACCGTCAACCTGGTGGATATCGGCTTGTCCGCTCAAAAAAATAAAGAAAAATTCTGGGAGATTTTTGAGGAGAGAATGGAACTGTGCCATCGCGCTCTGCAGGCGCGTCACGAAAGACTGACCGGTACGCTCAGCGATGCCGCTCCGATTCTGTGGCAACACGGCGCACTGCTCCGACTCAAAAGCGGAGAAACCATTGATAAGTACTTGCACGGCGGATATTCTACTTTGTCGCTGGGATATGCGGGTCTTTGGGAATGTGTTTATGCGATGATTGGTAAAAAACTCACGGAAAAAGACGGCGAGGAATTTGGCCTTGAAATTATGCGTAAACTCAATGAATATACAGCCAAATGGAAAGCCGAGGAGGACATTGACTATTCTCTCTACGGCACTCCCTTGGAAAGCACCACTTATAAATTTGCCAAATGCCTGCAAAAGCGTTTCGGCATCGTAGAGGGTGTGACGGACAAAAACTATATCACCAATTCTTATCATATTCATGTAACCGAGCCGATTGATGCTTTTGAGAAATTGGCACTGGAATCTAAGTTCCAGGCACTTTCTCCGGGCGGGGCAATCAGTTATGTGGAAGTTCCCAATATGCAGGACAATCTGGATGCGGTACTTTCGGTGATGCAGTTTATCTATGACCATATTATGTATGCTGAACTTAACACTAAAAGTGATCATTGCCAATGCTGCGGCTATAACGGAGAAATTGTTATCGAAAGCGATGAGGGCGGAAAACTCAACTGGAAATGCCCCAACTGCGGCAATATGGATCAATCCAAAATGAATGTGGCGCGACGCACCTGCGGCTATATCGGAACGCAGTTCTGGAATCAGGGCAGAACACAGGAAATTAAAGAAAGAGTACTGCATCTGTAATGAATTACGCGGAAATTAAAAAGACAGATATTGCCAACGGACCGGGCGTTAGAGTGAGTTTGTTTGTCAGTGGTTGCCGCCATCATTGTAAGGGATGCTTCAATCCTGAAACATGGGATTTTTGTTACGGCAGTCCTTTTGATGAAATGGTGGAGAGTCAACTGTTGGAGGCTTTATCCCCCGGCTATATTGCGGGGCTGACACTGCTGGGCGGTGACCCGCTGGAAAAAGAAAACACCGCCGCGCTGATTCCGTTTTTGAAAAAAGTACGGCAACGCTTTCCGGACAAAAGCATCTGGTGCTTTACGGGAGATGTGTATGAAAATCTTTTAAAGCGGGCGGATGCCAAAGAACTTTTTTCATTGATAGATGTGCTGGTGGACGGTCCTTTTATCGAGGCGCAAAAGAACATAACTTTGCGTTTCAGAGGAAGTGAAAATCAACGCTTGATAGACATCCCAAAAAGTTTGGCAACCGGTTTGGTTGTAGAATGGACGGAGGAAAAATAAATGAAAATTGCAGTTAAAAAATTGCATACAGATGCGGTTTTACCGAGTCTTGGTTCAGAGTATGCGGCAGGCGCCGATTTATATTCGGTCGAGGAAATGACGATTGGGGCAGGAGAAACCAAACTTGTTCATACGGGGCTTGCGATGGAAATTCCCGTAGGTTACGGTGGCTTTATCTTTGCCAGAAGCGGACTTGCTACCAAACGAGGACTGGCACCTGCCAATAAAGTCGGCGTGATTGACGCGGACTATCGTGGTGAAATTATGGTGGCACTGCACAATCACGGGGGCGTCGACCAGACCATCGAAAAGGGAGAGAGAGTGGCACAACTGGTCATTATGCCCTTTTTGGCGGCAGAATATTTTGAAAGTGAAACGCTTTCCGATACCGCACGCGGAGAGGGCGGCTTTGGCTCCAGCGGCAGAAAATAACTGAGGTGAACAAGGTTGCAAAAGATTCTGATTGCAGAAGATGAAGTGAATATAGCCAGACTTTTGGAGTTGGAACTGGGGCAAGCAGGTTTTAAAGCCGATGTGTTTTATGACGGTGAAAGTGCACTTACCGCGGCAAAAACGGGCGAGTACCAACTGTTGCTGCTCGATATTATGATGCCCGAACTTGACGGTATGGAAGTATTGCGTGCCATCCGCAAAGAAAGTGAAGTGCCCGTCATTATGCTGACCGCCAAGGGCGCTTTGGAGGACAAGGTAGGTGCCTTGGGACTGGGGGCAGATGACTACATAGTAAAACCTTTTGCGATGGAGGAAGTGACGGCGAGAATACGCTCTGCCCTGCGCCGTGCAGGAAAAGCACCGCAAAGCGATGTTTTGCAAAACGGACTTTTGATGGTGGATAAAACGACCTGTTCAGTGTCCGTCGGGCAAACTGCTGTTGAACTAACCAAAAAAGAGTATGAACTGGTAAAATACTTTTTGAAACACAAGGGACGGGTCTGTTCCAGGCAGGAAATTATCAAAGATGTCTGGGGATTTGACTATATTGGAGACACCAATCTCATTGATGTTTATATCCGTTATCTGCGCTCGAAAATTGACAATGTGTTTGGCACCTGCTATTTTAAAACCGTAAGAGGTTTCGGTTACATTATGGAGGAATTTCCGGATGGCGAAGAATGAAAAACTGATCTATAAGGTTGCCCTGCGCCAAGCCAAAAGCACTTATAAAAGAGAAAAAACTGCGGCAAAATATGCCTATAAATTGGAAAAAGACAGACTGAAAAACGAACTTGAGCAGGAAATTTCAGCAGACCAACCAAAGCCCAGTGCCCGCAGGAAAAGTGAAACCAAGGCGGCAATCCGACGGGCAAAGCAAGACTTTAAAAGTCGAAAAGCCGAAGAAAAACTTGTTTTTCTTGGGCAAAAAAACGAAGCAAAACTACTATATAAAAAGCATAAGAAATGGGCGGCGGATGCTAAAACGCCGACCTCTCTTTCTTTTTCGCTTGCAGCAGCATTTGTGCTGGTGTTTCTCGGAATTATGGTGTTGCAGGGAATTTTTGTATTGTGGACGGTTTCCTATATAACCCATCGCCAATGCGATGCCCAACTTTCTACTGTGTTTTCCACCTTGGAAGCGGCAGATTTTTCCAAAACCGCCGCCGCTTCGGCAAGTAACGGGGAAATCGCCTTTGTTTCGCTGGTTCAAAATGATAAAGTGATTTATCAGACAGGAGAAAGTGCCCTTGGGCAAATCGCGCACCAAAAAGAGCAGGGCATACATAAGATTACGCTGGGGGCAACCCGATATCGTCTGTTGTGTCAACCGACCGAAAAGGGCACCCTTTATATTGCCAAAAGTATGATGGCTGAGGACAATGTGTTTGCGCTTTTATTGGTAGTGATGAGTGTGGCGACGGTGCTGGCGGCAATCGCCAGTGGCGTGGTAGGTATCAGCGTTTCACAGAGTTGCTTAAGACCCATTCACTCTATGAGCAGACTGATGAAGGAAATGACGGTCAGTGACCTGTCTGCACGACTGGACACCAATAAAATTCACACAGAACTGCGCGATGTGGCGCGCCACTATAATCAAATGATGGATCGTTTGCAGGCAAGTTATGAGGCGCAGTCGCGTTTTGTTAGTGATGCTTCGCACGAACTGCGCACACCGCTTGCCGTCGTTTCGGGATACTCGGATATTCTGGGCAGATGGGGCAAAGAGGACCCCAAGGTGTTGGAAGAAGCAATCGAGGCTATTTCCACCCAAAGCCGTGTAATGAATGAACTGCTGGAGCGGTTGCTGACAGTGTCCCGTATGGACCAGTCGTTGCCTGAGCCAAATCTTAAAGAGCAAGAACTTTATCCCTTGCTTGAGGAAATTACCCGAGATTTTGTCTTGGTAGCAGGGGACCGCGATATAGTTTTGCAAGCAGAGAAAACTACCGGGTTCGCCTTTGATGCCGATTTATTGCGACAAACTTTAGTGATATTTCTGGATAATGCTGTTAAGTTTACCGAGATACACGGACAAATTATTATATTTAGCAAAGAAGATGAACAATGGATAACCGTCGGTGTTCGTGATGACGGTGAGGGCATTTCGGTAGATAAACTGGATAAGATATTTGACCGTTTTTACAAAGTTGATGCCGCCAGAGGCAAAAAAGGATACGGACTGGGACTTTCTATTGCTGCCAAACTGTCACAGGTGATGGGATGTGAAATTGAAGTTGACTCCGCCATAGGCGCCGGTACCACCTTTGCTTTGCGTTTTGCAAAACCAAAAGAATAATTTTTTGATAAAATACTTGATTTTATAAAAATAATATGATAATATATTTAAAGTTTCACCGAAACTTTAAATGCGCTTGTAGCTCAGCTGGATAGAGTGACTGGCTACGAACCAGTAGGTCAGGGGTTCGAGTCCCT
>JAZRAZ010000023.1:0-1472 GCA_045634825.1 Eubacteriales bacterium
AAGGATGGTTATTCTTGGCATTGACCCGGGATATGCAACGGTGGGATATGGCGTGGTGCGCTATGAGACCCATCGTTTTGATGCGTTGGGTTACGGTGCTATTACCACTCCTGCCGACCTTCCCTTTGACAAACGGCTGGAGATTATCTATCGGGATATGGGGGAGCTTATTGAACAGTACCGACCCGATTATATGAGCATTGAAAAGTTGTTTTTTAATACCAATATTACCACGGGTATTGAAGTGGCGCACGCCAGAGGCGTTATTTTGTTGCAGGCGTGTCAACACCAACTGCCGTATAAAGAATATACGCCCCTGCAGGTCAAGCAGTCGGTGGTCGGTTACGGCAAAGCAGAGAAAAAACAGGTGATGTTGATGACGCAGAGTTTTCTCAGACTCAGCGCCATCCCGCGACCCGATGATGCGGCGGATGCGCTGGCACTTGCCATTTGTCTGGGTCATTCCACCAACTCACTTTTGGAGGGAAAATAATGATTTGTTCGTTAAACGGAATTTTACTTGAAAAAGATTTGGGACTGGCGGTGATTGACTGCGGCGGCGTTGGCTACGCGGTCAATATCACAGGCAACTGCCTTGCACGCTTGCCCGATGTGGGAGAAAGAGTGGTGCTCTTTACCCATCTGAATGTCAGAGAAGATGCGATGGAACTGTTTGGCTTTTTTGATACCGATGAGCGCGATTGCTTTAAAGTGTTGCTCTCTGTCAGCGGTGTGGGTCCCAAGATGGCGCTTTCCATTTTGTCGGAACTCACCCCTGAACGCTTTGCCGTCAGCGTTGTCAGCGGTGACCAGGCAAGCATCACCCGTGCCAACGGTGTCGGTCCCAAACTTGCCCAGCGCGTGATACTGGAACTAAAGGACAAAATTCAAAAAGAAATGCCTTCCTTATTGCAAGGCAAAACTGCCGAGCCTGTGCGCGCAGGTGTGGGTGAAAAGAGTGCTGAGGTCATCGGTGCGCTGATGGCACTGGGATATACCCAGCACGAAGCCAAGCGTGCGCTTTCTGCCGTGGATATTACAGAACAATCAGTGGAGCAGGCAATCAAAGCCGCACTGGTACAACTGATGGGGTGATAGTAAATGATTGAATCAGGATTTTTGGAAAACGAACCCAGAGTATTGGCGCCGACGCTGGATGAAAGAGAAGTGCAAAGCGAAGAAAGTCTGCGCCCGATGCGACTGGAGGATTATATCGGTCAACAAAAGGCAAAGGAAAACCTCAGCATCTTTATTGATGCCGCCAAAAAAAGAGGGGAGAGTCTGGACCATTGTCTGCTCTATGGACCGCCCGGACTTGGTAAAACCACGCTGGCAGGCATCATCGCTAAGGAAATGAATGTGGGACTTCGTGTGACTTCGGGTCCTGCGATTGAAAAACCGGGCGACCTTGCCGCCATTGTGACCTCTCTGCAACCGGGAGATGTACTGTTTATTGATGAAATTCATCGTCT
>JAZRAZ010000024.1:0-9143 GCA_045634825.1 Eubacteriales bacterium
CCGTTCAAGTCCAACTTGAGATTGGGATTTACGCGAACATAATCTTCGGTAACATTTTCAATCAGTTTGATAATATCACCGGATTCTGCGGCATCAAGGGCATCCTTAATGGTGGCATATTTTTGGTCACCGATTTGTGCCTGATAGGTCACATCGTTTTGGACAAATTGGATGGTGACATTATCGGGCTGATGTGCGCCCTGTTCAGTCCACTGCATATTGGCATAGTAGTCTCTTGCCATCTTTTCATAACCGATTGCTCTAAAGTGAACAGAGTCACTGTAGAGTTCAGCAGAAGTCGCTTCGTTTAGCCAGTTCAAAGAATACTCATATGCATCCAACAGATGAACACCGGACTTGCAGCCGCAGCAGGCAGACAAATCATAGAGAACATCCCCAGACAAAGCGTTAGAACCATTAAAAGACTAAAAATTCGCTTGAGTTTCATATTTTCTCTTCTCCTTGTTGCGCAAACAACATACTATTTATATTTCTATGGCGTGGGGCACAAAAATATATGGAAGTCCACATAATTTTAAAATAATAATAATGAGAAACGGCACAACAACTGTTAACAAAAAAAACGGAACGGGACGAATTTTCCGAAACGAAGCATCTACCTTTTGTTTCCATTCCAGTTGCTGTTCAACAGGGTTGTCCGAAAATAATTCTCCGCGGATTTTGCGAAGCGGAGCGGAAAGCCCCCATCTTCCCTCTTTTTCTTCAAAGTAGACGTTGTTTTGTATGCCCCTACCCGAAATATACAGCAAAAAAGAGATAAACAGACTGACCGCAAATGCAGCATACCAGAAAAACAAGGCAAATATGGCAGTATTAATCAATACTGCCAGAACACTCATTTCCATTGTGATAAACGGCGCCTGATGAATGTCGTACCCCAGACTGGTGCGGCGAATCACCTGCGTGATTGCCGTAAACAGTACACCGAGCAACACACAGACCCAACAAACCTTGCCTGCCATTGCCTGATTGTCCCAAGGCAAATATGTCCAATCAATTACTGCTCTCATTACTCTCTTCCTTGTTTATATTATTAACGATGAAAACAGTTGCCCCCTGTGTATTTCGGGGGCAACTGTAAATTAATTCCTACTAAGCCTGTACCTCGAAAAGTTTCATCATAATCGTTGCAACTTCTGCTCTGGTCGCCTTGCCGTGCGGGTCAAATTTACCGCCATCCTTGCCGTTGATAACATCTGCCATCTGGCAAGCCTTTACCGCGCTCTTTGCCCAAGAAGAAATCAAGGCATCGTCAGCAAATTTCTGATACGCTTCGACTGCAGGTAGTTTGTAGTTTTCCTCATATTTACAATAGGATTCCAGAATCTTACAAATCTGTTCACGGGTAATTGCCGCTTCCGGAGCAAAGTTGGATGCATCTATACCGTTTACGATACCGTTCTCTGCCGCCCAGGCTACATAACCCGTATACCACATATTCGTTTTCACATCTTTAAAGCGTGTGCTCTCTTTGTGATTTACCTCGACACCGCTCACTCTGCCAAGAACAGTTACAAACATCGCTCTGTTCATCGGTGCATTGGGTGAGAAAGTATGAGTACCTGTGCCTGCAAACAAGCCGTTGCGATATGCAAAGTCAATCGCGCCATTCTTTACATACCAATCATTAGCGCCGATATCATGGAACTTGTCAGTTATATTACTATACATAGGCGCCGCATCTCTTTGGTCTGCCTCATCACCGCAAGCCGAACACTTGTAAGTCTCCGTGCCACAAGTGAATTCGCCGGCAGGCACCGTAACAACCCACTCATAATTGTGAGCAGCAGGGATAACCTCCGTATGCATCGCGGTAGCACATTCGGTACAACGAATAACTTTTTCACCATCTTCCTGACAAGAAGCGGCTTTGCTGACTTCCCACTGCCCCGGTGTATGCAGTTTCAGCGGGATGGTCTCTCGCATAACATCTTTACAAGTTCTGCACTCCAGTACTTTCTCACCGTACTCTTTACAGGTAGAATCGTTTATTTCTTTAATGTCGTAGGTGTGCTCAATTTTGGAAATTGGTTCCTCATCGAGTTGGGTCATACAGGCGGTGCAATATTTAACGCGTACACCGTCTTCACTGCAGGTAGCATCCTGTTCGACTTTCCATTTGCCATCATTATGCCCGGTGGCAGCAATCACCTCTGTGAGTTTTGCATCATTACAAACATTGCAAGTTTTGCTACGCAGTCCTTCGGCACCGCAGGTAGCATATACTTCGATTGTCCATTCACCATAGGTGTGCTCGCCCTTGGGCAGAACGCTGGACTGCACCAGTACATTACAGTCGGTACAAACAATATTCTCGTAACCGTCTTCCAGACAAGTGGCCTGTTTGCGATCCACTTGTGTTGTTTTATGGTTACAGGTCGTTTGTGTAAAGTCGGCATCCAGGTAATAGAATTTACCGGAAGAAATAGGTTTGCCTGTCGTGGTATTGATATTTTCGTTGGTGGTAGGTGCAGTAGCAACACCGTTTTCCTCGGAATAGTTGCCGCTGACATTAACATTACTGTGACCCTTATTATCTTCTGTCGATGAGAAAATGGCAGGTGCGTTGCCCTCATTCTTGGCAATAAATCTGTTGTTGGAAATAGTGTAAGCGTCACTGTATTTACCGTCGGTTGCCGTATTGGCGCTGTTGCCCGCACCGTAGATTAAAGCAGTATCGGCACTTGCGCTTGAACCATCACCCTCATAAACATAGTTGTTTTTGAATTTGAAGGAGAACACATCGTTATCTGCATTAATGTTAATGGCACCGCCGTTCAGCGTGGCGCCCGAATGGATGATATTGAGAAATACATTGTTCTCAAAACCAATGTTTACATTGGCATAGGACTTGATGTTTTGGTTATCAGTGGTAGCGGCAAGGTCAAAGCGGAAGGTGCCTTCTCTCTGTGCACCGTTGAACATACAATCGGTCACTGTGTAAGAGGCGGTGTTATCCTTACTGTCATCCACCACGCCGGGTACACGGTAATTGTCTGCCTTGGAGCCACCCTCAAAGTAACAACCGTTAAAGGTAACGGCATCCAGTGCCGTATTGAACAGAACCGTCTTGTTCAATGTGTGTGCACGCATATTGGTAACATTCAAAGTACCTTTGATGGCGCGCGTTTGAGTTGCGGCAGTCTCTCCGAAACGGAGTGCCTTATCATTATCCAATTCCGTTGCCACTATATTGCTCAGATTAAAGGTAGCGGCAACATCGTTTTCGGTTCTTCCATCGGTAATGACGGCGCCGTCTTTCAAAGTAACGCCATCTAAATTAAACTCGGTACAACCATCAGTAATGGTCCATTTTCCTGTAATAACGCTTTCCTTGCTCAAATCAGTACGGGCGTTGGTCCAAGGTGTTGTTTTGTCTTCCCCTTTGACATTGGGGTTTACCCCTGCCTGTGCGCCCTTGATGTTAATGCTTCTGTTAATTTCCACATTATCGCTGATGGTGCCGGCGGCAAGATACAAAACTGCTTCATCGCCCTGCGCCAACATAGAGGCGGCTTCACTTACATTGTCAAACAGGTCTTTACCCTTGGTAAACTCTACACTCTTGTCCTCAATGGTATAGGTCTTCTTCGCTCCCTCAGCAAGAGATGCAGCACTCGGGTCAGCCATAACCTCAAAGAACATCACATCCGGATTATCGCTGACATTGAGGTTGATTTTATAGAAAGTACTCATAGAAGGAATGGAGCCTAAAAGCATTGCATAAACGCTCTTGGTGCCCGCATCACAGGTAAGGCTTGTCAGTGTTTTACCGCCAAAGCGCTCGGCAGAAAATGCCACCGTTCCCGTCGGAGCAGAAATTCTGAAACTGGATTCGGTAATTACGGTACCTGCCGCAACATTAGCATTAATGATATACGGGTCATTTTCTGTACCCTTACCACTTACTGTATTGTAGGGGTAATTATTTACACGGGTAATTTCCGGATTTTCTCCGCCGATATTGATTTTGACATATTTGACTTTGCCGTTGTAGGTATACTTATTAGCAATTCCCTTTTCGCTAATACCGCCGAGCAGATAGTGAATGTTAAACACATTGTCAAACTTTCCGATATGTCCTGCTTGCACCGCAGCATTGTTGGGGTCGGGATTCTGAGACCAGGCACCAAAGCCTTCGGTGATTTCACGGGCGTCATAGATAACCCCGTCAATCGAGAAAGTATAAACATTGTTGCGACATTCCATTTTGAAGACATGCTCGCCCGTAATGGCTCTGCCGGTGTAGGCTCTCCAGAAATAATCCGAATAACCAGTATTACGACGGGTTCTCCAACCGGTATCGTTGGAATGCATAATGTACATAAAGTTCGGTTGACGATTCGCATCTTTATCCTGAGAATAAGCACTGGAGGAGGAGGCAATCATAGAGTTGTTGCCCACGCCGTCACTCTTCCATTCAATGCTCCAATAACCATCGGAATCCAGCATCAAATCGCGGGACAACTCCAGCGCAGTATTGCTGGAAAAGCCTGCGGCAGGAGACAGATTGATATTACCTTTTACGGTTGTGGGATTATTCTTATCGTCAAAAGTCCATTCATAACTTTCGCTGTCTACCGAAGAATAACCCTCTGCTCTTTCGCCGATAACACGAATGTTGATTTTGGTGATCGGTTTGGTCGTATCCGCTTCGGAATAAATTTCCAACACAGCAGCGGAGCCGGGAGTTGCAGTTGTCTTAATAGCAAAATCATTCTCTCCGTCCCAGTTGATAACGCCGCTGTCCCCTGTAATTTTGTAAACAAAATGGTCATCAGAGGTAAAGCTGGTCGGGCGAGTACAATAGTTATAGAAGTCGCCCGGTTGTACATAGAAGGTATCTCCGTCTTTGTACTGAATCTTATTGAAATAAGCGTATGCGCCCGTTGCCGCTTCTCTGAGTTCGCCTGTATAATAGCGGGCGGCATTGGCACCTGCAAGTGAACCGACGCGGTTTTTACCGGTCTGATTCATATGCAATCTATCGCCACGGTAAGAACCCTCTGCCTCAGACATCGTCTGTGCAGCACGGGTAATGTTAACATAGTTATTAAAATCTTTTGCCAGTTTAAACTGAGCGGTACGGCTGGAAGTAATAATACCGATAGGACGCCAGGCAACCATAATATTCATACAAGTATCAAAGCCCAGCACCTGTGTCATATAACTCAAGAAGGTATGTGTGCCTGCGGCATATTTGACGCCGTTGGTAGTAAAGGCAGCCGTATTTCTGTTTACTGCAATTCCATTATAGTGTACCGTCCAGTTGCTTAGTGCCTCAGCACAACCCTGCAAATAGAAGAAAGAACGGATGCGCACTTCATAGTTTGCCTTGAATTTTGCCGATTCCCACTGCTTGCTGGCAGCTTCGTAGACATGGTTGATTAAGTACCAGGGGTGGTCGGAAAGCGTGTCTCCGTAGCCGGGAAGGAAGGAGGCGACGCCTGCACCGGAAATACCGGCACCGAGCATCAGTACCTTTTCACCGGTCTTATCATAAACGGCTTTGGCAATAGCGGATTCATTACCGCCCACATTTGCCTTGCCCGAATCGTCTACCATAGGAGTAATCGTGTCAACGCGCGGGTCAACCGACGCGCCGATGAAATAAGAAGTACCCTCAGCAGGAGCAATACAAGTCTTGGTATCATTGTAGTGGAAAGAAGCATTGGACTGACCTGTCAACAACCAGACACCAAGTAGCGCTTTGATGGTCTTGGTGATGACCAGTGTTTTGGTCTGTGACCCGTTGCTTGCCGTAATGGTGGCACCAGTGTTGCTGACAGCCTTGATAACAATTTCACCCTTACTGTCAACCGTAGCAACATTGGGTGCAGAAGAAGTATATGTAACCGTACCGGAAAGTCCTGAGTTCCAGGTATAGTGGTCATCATACTGCAATTCAAAGCCAAGGGAAGCATCCTTAACAAAGGTGACCTTATATGTGGTCCCGCCCTTTACGATGGTCGCTGTCGCCTCGTTCATATTATCAGCCAGAAACGCCTGTGTGACCGTTGCGCCCTCACAGGAAATCTGGGGAATTCTGGGACGGCCGTCGGGAATCTTTACAGTGTAAGCATTGGTACCGGAAACCGTAACAGTATAGGCATTATCATCCAATTCGATGCCCACATCCTCCAGAGAGGCAGCACTTACAAACTGGAAACAACTCATCAGTGTTACCAGCATCATCAGTGCAAGCAGTTGGCTCAACACAACCTTCATTTTTTTCATAGGTTTATCTCCTTTGCTAAAGATACTTATACTCTTATATTATATATTAACAGTTCTAAAAATTCCATATCCTATTTGAACAAAAAAAGGATGATTTTTTTGGTTACATTACACAAATCATTTATGGTAACTTTCGTTTCGATTGATTTTAAATGCCCGATAAATTTGTTCGCAAAGAATCAGGCGCATCAACTGGTGCGGAAAGGTCATCCTGGAAAAAGAAAGGCGTAATTTACAGGCGCTTTTAACACGCTCACTCAGCCCGTGGGACGAGCCTATCACAAAATCAATGCTGCCCTTCATTTCAAAAGCGGGCAATTTGCCGGCAAATTGCTCGCTGGAAAGCCCCTCTCCCTCAACACAAAGTGCAATTTTTTCGCCCGATGAAAAACGGCGTAAAATAGCATCTGCCTCTTTTTCCAGAGCGCGCTCAATGTCAACGGGCGCAGGATTTTGCGGTAAATATGCCTCCTCCAGTTCAATCACAGAAAGTTTGGCAAAACGGCTGATTCTTTTTTGATATTCACCGATGGCATCACGCAAATATTTTTCTTTTAAAGAGCCAACGGTAATGATGTTGATTTTCAGCATTATTGTACCTCCACAACGGTAATCCTGTCCCTCTCGTCTGCCACCTCGACCACGACTTTTTGACCCAGTTTGCGTAATGCATCCATCGTCGTTGCCGCTGCCAACATATGAGTGTTGTTGTTTTCACTGATATGCCCCAAAAGTACCTTTTTGCAACCTAAAAGTGCCAACTGTTGCACCGTTTGGGCGCAATCAGTGTTGGAAAGATGTCCTTTAGGCGAACGGATGCGACACTTCAAGGACGATGGATACGGTCCGCAAGACAGCATCGTTTCGTCGTAATTTGACTCGATATATGCCATATCGCATCCCCCGATTTGAGAGAGTACACTTGCATCCACCAGACCGCAGTCGGTCAGTGCCGAAATTTTTTTGCCATCCGCAAAAATACAGTAACCGCAAGGGCCCGCGGCATCGTGATATGTAGAAAAGCGCTGAACGGTAAAACCGCCCACCTCAAATGCTCCGTTTTCGGAAATCACCACATTTTCCGTCACATACGGCAGGGCAAGCGCAGTACGACGGTTGCAGTAAACAGGCTTGTCCCAATGCGACAACAGCACCGAAAGACCACACACGTGGTCGCTGTGTTCGTGGGTAATCAGAATACCCTGAATGTCGTCAGGACTGACCCCTGCCGTCTGTACGGCTTTTTTTATTTTTGAAAAACTGACTCCGCAGTCCAAAAGCAATGCTTCTCCGCTATTATTGACAATCAGAGAAGCATTGCCTTTACTGCCGGAAAACAAAGAAATAAATTTCAAGGTTTTTTCTCCTATATTTTTGTTTTCTTATTATATCTTATCTGCTTTGATTTTTCAACAATTATATCACTTTGGCAACATCATAAAAATAATTGACCAGATACCAAAGTTGAGAAAACGGCCGCATAATATTCCATACGCCGATACCGCGCAAACGAAATTCCTCTACCAGTTCCAGTTTCTCAAGCACGCTGGTGGCATCTTCAAACCACACTTCGTGCAAACCGTCGGCAGCGCGATATGTATAGTGCGGAGAGGCGGCACGCGCGTCAAACAAAATCTCTGCTCCCTGCACTCCGGCGCGCGAGGCCGCTTCCGGATTTCCCAGCGACTCAGCACGCGTTACATCCCGCTGATACGGCAGGGGCCAATCATATGCATAGTTGGGCATTCCCATCAGAATTTTTTCCGGCGGAATGGCACTGACGGCGTATTGCAGTACACGGCGTACCTCATTCCAAGGCGCGATTGCCATAGGGGGTCCATAGGTGTATCCCCATTCATATGTCATAATCAGTGCGCGGTCTGCCGCCGCACCCAATGCCGCATAATCGTGCGCTTCATAGAGCAGTCCCCGTTGCATTGCAGAATACTTGGGTGCCAACGCCACAAACACCACCTTGGGCGAAATTGCCTCGCGCAAACGATTGACAAACGAGGCATACTCCGCCGCCAAATATTCGGGGATAAACTCAAAATCGACATCAATGCCGTAATACCCCTTTTGTTCCAACAAAGCATTGAGTTCATCAAAGAGTTTTTGTTGCAACACCTCATCCTCCAGCAATATGCGAGCGGCCTCGGAATTAAAGGTGCCGTCTTCTCCAATGGTGGAAAGTAACATAATCGGCGCCACTCCTGCCGCACGAGCCTCGGCAATCAGCATTTCGTCGTCGGCAGGCACCAACGAGCCTTCTGTCGTAACACCATAACTGAAAATGGTCAGATAGGTGAGATTTGGCAAGACTTGTTTCAGCAGTTCTCTGTCAATCGAACTGTAGGCATATCCATTGACCTCCAATGTGCCCCTTTTGGCAGGTGCGCTCCGCACAAAAATCGTTTCCCCTGCCAACAGCGCACGACTTTGCAAGGTCGGATTGTCTGCATACAAGTCGGCAAGCGGTTCTCCCAGACGATTGGAAATCTGCCCCAATGTTTCCCCCGTTTTGACAACATACCCATGGGTTTGCGTCGGCAATATCAGTGCCTGCCCCACCGCCAGCACATCGGGGGACGGCAGGTCATTGATGGCGATTACCTCTGCCTGCGAAACCCCGAATCTTTCCGTGATGTTTCTCAGGGTATCCCCTGCTTTCACGCGATAAATATACATTCGTTCACTCCTCCTCTGCTTAAATATATGTATATCAACCGCATTTATTGCAAAATAAAAGGAGACTCTAACGGAGACACTTCGTAAAGAAGTAGTCTCCGTTTTTCTATATAAAGAAAAATGACACTTTCGGCCCAGAAAGTGTCATTATGGGTTACATACTTAAAAAAACACCCATCTCAAAATCAAGAATAATA
>JAZRAZ010000025.1:0-1337 GCA_045634825.1 Eubacteriales bacterium
GCCAAACGTGCCTCGGATGCCAAAACGGTACTTAGCAAAGATGCCGCACTGAATATATAAAAATTTTTTTGAATATAAAAGGAGAAAAAACTATGAAACTTGTTTACACTGGAAAGACCAAAGACGTATTCGCACTTGAAAACGGTAACTACCTGCTTAAGTTTAAAGATGATTGCACCGGTAAAGACGGTGTGTTTGACCCCGGCGAAAACTCCGTAGGACTGACGATTGAAGGCGTGGGTGATGTAAACCTTCGTATGTCCATTTACTTTTTTGAAAAGGTCAATGCCGCCGGTATTAAAACTCACTATGTAGATGCTTCTCTGGAAGACACTACGATGGAAGTTCTGCCCGGAAAAGTATTTGGTAAGGGACTGGAAGTTATCTGCCGTCACAAAGCGGTTGGTTCCTTCTTCCGTCGTTACAGTGATTATATCGAAGAAGGCGCAGACCTGCCCGCTTATGTTGAAATGACCTTTAAAAACGACGAAAAGGGTGACCCGCTGGTAACCAAAGACGGTCTGGTGGATCTGGGCGTTATGACTGCCGAGCAGTACGACGATATGAAGGAAATGACCCAGAAGATTACCCAAATCGTTGCTGACGATTTGAAGGAAAAAGGTCTTGTTCTGTACGACATCAAATTTGAATTTGGTTATGATGCCGACGGTAAGGTAATGCTGATTGACGAGATTGCCTCCGGTAATATGCGTGTATACAAAGACGGCGAGTATATCGACCCGATGACGCTGTCCAAATTGTTCTTTGAGAAATAAGGAGTAATCAAGTGGGAGGATTTTTTGCAATAGCCTCAAAAAATGAATGCCTGATGGATGTCTACTTCGGCGTGGACTATCATTCCCATTTAGGCACTCGCAGAGCAGGACTGGCGTGTTGGGATGCGGAACTTGGTCTGCAACGGCAGATTCACAGCATTGAGAAAACACCCTTCCGTACCAAATTTGAGAGCGTGTTTGAGGAAATGAAGGGGACCAGCGCCATCGGATGCATTTCCGATGTCGACCCCCAACCCTTGCTCATTCGTTCCAAAATGGGTACCTTTGCCATCTGCACCACCGGCATTATCAACAATGCCGATGAACTTATTGAAAAGTATCTTGAAAACGGCGGACATTTTGACGCGATGACAGGCGGTAAAGTCAACGGTACCGAACTGCTGGCATCCCTCATCTGTCTGAAAAGTGATTTTGTCGAGGGCATTCAGTTTGCCCAAGAGGTCATCGACGGTACCACCACCATTCTGATTTTGGCAGAGGATGGCTCGATTATTGCCGCGCGTGACAAGGTGGGCAGACTGCCTGTAATGCTCGGCAAAA
>JAZRAZ010000026.1:0-3835 GCA_045634825.1 Eubacteriales bacterium
TCAGGCAAAAGTCTTATCAAATATGCCATCTCAAGTATTACCGATTTTTCAACTGCACCGATACAAATGCTTGGTGCACTGATTGCAGTGCTGATGCTTTTGGTGGGCGGTCTGGCAGTGGTGAATATTTTTGGTTCCGCCGTTGTGAGAATGTATCTTGGTGCTGTCATGAAAGTACTGTTGGCGGTAGCAGGAATTTTAACTTCGTTTTTCCTATGCGTTGTCGGGTATTATTTCAGCAAAATTATTCAGAGAAATATGGATTTGCCCGAATATATTGTAAAGGACACCAGCGGAGAATTGTCCGATAAATAATAATAAGCGGTGCAACCGAAAGGTTGCACCGCTTTTGATATTTGAAAACGGGTTTTATTATTTATCGGAAACATAGCGGGATGCTTGGGTTGAAAAGAGTTCGTGGTATTTACCGCCTTTTGCCATCAGTTCGGCGTGGCTGCCGCTTTCGACAATTTCTCCGTTTTCGAGTACCAATATAACATCAGCAGTAGTTGCCGAGGAAAGACGGTGAGAGACAAAGACACTGGTTTTGTCTTTTCTCAGTTTATCAAACTGACGATATATTTCTTGTTCTGCTATCGGGTCAAGCGAGGCAGTCGGTTCATCTAAAATCAGAATATCCGCCTCGGAATAAAAAGCCCTGGCAATCGAAAGTTTTTGCCATTGACCGATAGAAAGTTCCGCGCCGTTTTCCTCAAAAAATCGAGTGAGCGGCGTTTCATATCCGAGCGGAAGGTTGCGAATAAAGCGGTCGGCTCCGCTGGCAACGGCGGCATTTTCAATTTTTTGTTGGTCGGGCGGCAGGTCTACCTGTCCGAACATAATGTTGTTTTGTACACTTTCAGCATATTTTCCGAAATCCTGAAAAATGATGCCGTACAAGCGGTAAAGTGCGCTAAGGTCATATTCTCTGATATCCCGTCCGTCCAGTAAAATGACGCCTTCGGTGGGGTCATAGAGTCGGGTAATGAGTTTTATCAGCGTTGTTTTTCCTGCACCGTTGAGGCCTACCAGTACGGCAGTATCACCTGCTTTAAAGGTAAAGTTGAGGTTTTTGAGCACATCGCGCTTGGTGCCGGGGTAGCGGAAGGAAACATTTTTCAGTTCAATGGTGTGACCGATGGAGGTTTGGGGTTTGATGGGCGTGTCCAGCAGGGGTTTGACCGTTTGCTTTTCGCGCATAAACAGTATCATATTTTCGATAAACAGACTGCCCTCATAAATACTTGCGGTATTGGCAATCACGGCGGTCAGTCCTGCAGAAATGGCATTGAGAGCGCCCGTGTAAGCAGTGTATTGTTCAATTTGACCGACATTGGTGGCAATCAGGTAAAAAAGGACGGCATTCATTATGGTGGTGGTTAAACTCAAAATGATATGCCAGGACCCTTCCCTGACCACCAAATCACGAATTCCCTTAAAATAATTTGTAAATACGTCGCGATATCTTCCAATCAAAAGGTCGGAAAGGTCAAACAGACGAACCTCCTTGACCATATCCTTGTTGACCATCATATCACTGTAGTAAGCCATTTGTCTGCGGTCTTTGGAGCGACGGAACATATAGTGGTGGTGTTTTCTTTTAAAGTAGAAACTCACGCAAGCCGACACACCGCTGAATGCCACAAACAGTACAAAGAACAGATAACTGATGCGGGGGAGTTTGGTGATGATACCTGCCAGTAATATAATATAGGTAATCATAGAAAGGACACGGCTGACCAGCGTGAAGGTGGAGCGCAGAATGTGGATGGGGCGCATACCTGCCTCACGATTGGCGTTTTCCAGCCGTTCATAAAAATCAGGCATATCAAAGGACGCAACATCAACAGTCTTTGCTTTGTTCATCAGTTTGATTTTGATGTGTTTGGTGATGGCTTCACCTGCCAGCGTAGTGACCATATTGTTGACATTGACCATCACTGTATTGACAAACATAAAGCCAAATTGCCAGACCAGCGGAATCCAGAGATTAACATCACTTGTAAAACTGTCTACAACTTGACCGGCAAGGTTGGCGGTGATGAGCGTGCCGATGGTGGGCATAATACCGTCATACAGCATCATAAAGACCATAAACACCAACATACCCGGACGACATTCAAGTACTAATTTGAATATGTAAAACAGTCGGAAAAAGGTACCGCCGACCACCTCCCTGACAAAGCGGGGAACATCTTTTAAGTTTTGGGGTGGTTTGGCGCGTAATTTATCCCGCATATTTGCATTGGGCGGGGCGCTGTAACGTGATTGCATTTAAACCTCCACGACCAAGCCGTCATAGGACATCAAAAAGCCCTCGTTTTCATATATGACGCGGTCTTCATAATTGATATTGGGGTGATTGTGAGAAAAGTGATTGACGATATAAACAGTATTATGGTCACTGAAGTGAGAGGTGATTAACCTTTCTCTCAGCGCTTTGATGTCCTCAAAGCCCATATGTCCGGTCACTTTTTCAGAAACAGTGGTTCCTCTGGTACAGTCAAAACTGATGATATCAAAATACGGTTTCACTTTTTCAAAATAATTCCATACTTCCTCTTTAATGGCACCCGTGTCATGCGCATAAAGCAAAGTTTTGCCCCCATTTTCAATCATATAAATATAGGGTGTTTCGGTGCCGTGATGGGCAGGCAGGGCGGTGACACGGTATTTTTCAATATCTGTAGGGGTAAACGGCTCCAGCGTATGTAACTCCACCCGCCCTTGCATACGCGGAGCGGTGGTAAACGGGGCGAGTAGACGATTCATTTCCGTACTGCCCCAAAAGTGAAATTTGGCGTGGTCTTCGGGCAGTATGGCATATCCCTTCATATAGTTTTGAAGTTCACTCGGATATAGGTGGTCGGGGTGCGGATGGGTGTTGATAATGTGTTGGATGTGGGCAAGGTCAATGCCTTCGCGCATACTGTGATAAAAGGTATCGGCAGGAAAGTCAATTAAGAGTTTGCCGTCAATAAGTGCCTGACTGCGAGAACGAATGTTTTTTCCGCCGAGTTTGCGCGCTCTGCGGCAAGTTTCACAGGTGCAGAAAATTGCAGGTACGCCCTCTGCCGCCGCAGTTCCCAGATAATGAAGTTTCATCCTTCCACCTCCAAAGATATAGTTTAATTATACGATTAACCGCATATGAAGTCAAGAAAAGGACAAAAAAAGACAAAACTGAATATGGTCGACCCTTCTTTCTTGACAAAAAGAGGGAGGAAATAGTAAAATTAAAGCAAGGAGTGAGTGATTTATGGAATGGATTTTGTTTGCTGCAGTTGTAGTATTATTGTCTGCTTTTTTTGCATACTGGCGCGCCTTTTTTTCTTATCAAAAGCACTATAATTATCGCAAACTTCCTATCAAAAATCAGAAAAACGATGTGCACGCCCGTATTCATATGATGATAGATGATATAGAACGGCAGTCACCCTCAAAAACCTTTACCATTTTATCAAAAGATAACAAACAACTCTACGCGCGCTACTACCATGTGGCAGACGGTGCGCCGCTGCACATTCAGTTTCACGGGTACCGAAGCAGTGGATACCGCGATTTTTGCGGAGGCACCAAACTGGCAAGAGAACTTGGCTACAATACTTTAGTAGTTGACCAACGGGCACACGGCAAAAGCGGCGGCAGAAGTATCACCTTTGGGATTCGGGAAAGGGAAGATTGTCGCGCCTGGGCGGAGTTTGCCGCAAAAACCTTTGGAAAGGAAACGCCGATTTTTCTTTCAGGTGTGTCTATGGGGGCGGCAACCGTTTTGATGGCAAGTGAACTTTCAATGGATGCCAAAGTGGTGGGCATTATCGCTGATTGTCCGTAC
>JAZRAZ010000027.1:0-3287 GCA_045634825.1 Eubacteriales bacterium
TCAACTGCCTGCTTCTCGGTGGTAAAGACGGGGTCAGTTTGTTGTGAAGACCCGTCACTGAAAAACACCTGTCTTTTGGTTTCGGTGACTTTGCCGCCATCAAATTGCGGGTTGAGTTGCCCGCCGCTTGTGGTGAGAAAAGCGGTTTTTTCCCTTGCTGCCGAAACAGGTATTGCACTCAAACACAAAACAATTATAACCAGTAAAGCGCCGATTCTTTGTAAAGGTTTCAAAAAAATCACCTCATAAATATCCTTATAATTTCAGTATACTCCTTTATTATCTATAAGCCAAATATAAAGCCCTGTGTCCATATGGACACAGGGCTTTATATCATTTACGGTTCAATATACATAGTGCCGACCTGCTCACCATCGTATTCATTTATCGAAAAATATTCATCAAATATTTTCTTGGCGATGGGGGCGATGGAGTTACCGTGGGCGCCGTGTTCCACAACGACACAGACGGCAATTTCGGGGTCATCAAAGGGGGCGTAGGCAACGAATATACCGTTTGCCGTACCGTCGGAAACCGAGGCGGTACCTGTTTTACAACCGATGCCGATGGGGTAGTTGGCAAAAACATTGGCGGCGGTACCTTCTGCCGCGGTCAAAAACATTCCCTGGGTCACGGCACGAATGTTTTCCTCTTTCATAGCCAGTTCACTGACGGCACTTGGCTGAACGGTGAGTACATCTCTGCCACTGACCGAATCGGTCACGCCTTTGATGAGATGGGTTTTATAGCGTGTACCGCCGTTGACGACGGTGGCAAGGTAGGTGGCAAGTTGAACGGGGGTAAAGAGATTGTCCGACTGACCGATGGAGGCTTGCAAGGTGTCACCCGGATACCACTCACTGTTTCTGGAGTCGGGCCCTGCCAGCGTGCCGGCTGATTCGGCAAGTTCAGTCCCGTTTTGGAGCCGAGTCCCAGTTGTTTACAATATTTATTAAGCGCCTCAATGCCCATTTCGTCGGCAGAAGCATAGAAGTAGTAGTTACAACTGTCCCTGAGTGCTTCGCTGACATTGACTTTGCCGTGGGTGGCGCCGTAATCGGTATAACGCCAGCATTTCGGCTGATAGTCGGGATATTTGCGGTAAATACCCTCGTCTAAAATCTTAGTGTCGGGGGTGGTGATTTCTTCTTCCAGACAGGCAATCGCGGTTGCCATTTTAAAGGTAGAACCGGGAGCATAGGTGCCGTTGAAGGCACGGTTGAAAAGCGGTTTGCCGTCATCGGAAAGCAGGGCATTATAGTTACTTCGATAGGTGTCTGCACTGTAGGTGGGGTAGGTGGCGCTTGCCAGCAACTCTCCCGTATCGACCTGTACCACAACGGCAGCCCCTGCATCAGCATCCGAGGTTTCACGATAGCGTTGTAAATCAGAAATAACATCGCGCAGGGCGTTTTGTGCCGTCACTTGCAGTCGTTTATCTATGGTCAGCACCAGATTATCGCCCTGCACCGCCTCACTGACGGTCGTGACATTCAGCACCTCACCCGCGGCGTTGCGCTCAATCAGGCGTACACCGTCTCTGCCGCGCAAAAAGTTTTCTCCTGCTTTTTCGATGCCTTCCTTGCCGACCAGGTCACTCATTTTATATCCCTGTTCTTTGAGGGTGGCGTATTCCTCCCGCCAGATTTTTCCGTAACTTCCTAAAATATGTGGCGCGATGGTGGGGTCAACATACTGGCGGTAGGCGGCATTTTCCACCGATACACAGGGAAATTCCACGCTTCGTTCACTGACGGCGATGACCGCTTGCATCGAAACGTCTTCCGCGAAAATAAAGGGGTTATTCATTGTAAATTCGCGGAGTTGCATTTCATAACGAACTCCCGCGATAATTCGTTTTTGTTTTTGGGTATAGGAGTCTGCCACCTCGTATTCTTCACACATCGCGTCCAGCAGTTCTGTGGCGGTGGCAGTTTCTTCCAATCCATAAGTATCCAGTAATTTTAAGATGGTATCTTGATTGTCTTTTGTGTTTTTGTCAAAGGTAAAGGGTTCTTTAAAGGAGAGGGGAAGCGTGTCATTATGCGGGGTATTGTAACTGTCCAGCAATTCCGTCAGCGCCAAGATGGTGGCGTTTTCATCACTCTGTGTAAAGAGTGCTTTGGAAATGGTAATATTGTAACCGTTGCGGTTGGTAACCAGTATCTCACCGTTGCGGTCGACAATGTTGCCACGCGCGGCACTGACCTTTTCGGTGGTGGCAATACGCTGTTCGGAAAGTTCTTTATAGTAAGCGCCTTTACCGATTTGCAGGCTCAACAGTACTCCGATAAATGTCACAAACACTACAATGACAAATACAATCATAAATATAAAGCGGGGACGGCTTTCGCGAAAATTCATCAGATAATCCCCCCTCGTCTGAGTGATAGATTATAGCGATAGACTATATAATAAACAAAATAACTCCATATGCCTCCCAGGAATATCTGAGGCAAAATGGTGTGCACCAATGCGTCAACAAAGGGCATTGGTCCGCGCAGTAAAATCAGCAACAGATACTCCAATATCGTGGAGATGGCAAGGGCACCCAATGAAATATATACATAACTTAAAAACAGCGGGCGGAAAAAGGTTTGCAGTCCGACGGCAAGCAAATATCCTAAAAACATATACAGTACCGCCTTGAGTCCGACGGCACTGCCGGTAACGGCATCTGCCAAAAAACCGCAAATCAGACCGAAAAAGCCGGAAAAGTTTTCACTTTCTCTGAAACTTACGGCAATCGTGAGGAGCAGCAGAAAGTTCGGCGTATGCCCCAAAACGCGAAACGGGGTATGCGCCGACGACTGAAAGAGGTACAAAATCAGTACCATAACTCCATATCCTATGCACTTGT
The DNA here is from genome assembly GCA_045634825.1 of Eubacteriales bacterium. Classification (GTDB taxonomy): domain Bacteria; phylum Bacillota; class Clostridia; order Oscillospirales; family QAKW01; genus Firm-08. Next base: position 2,861 of record JAZRAZ010000027.1, read on the forward strand.
AGCGAAGTGCTTTGCCCATAGTTTACTTTACTCCGAAATCTGTAATAATGAGAACATGACTGAGTGACTGAATATCCACGGCGGGTTCAATTACGGCATACTGGGAAAGACCGGTGCTTTCGCTTTTGGTCTCGCGTACTCTGCCGACCATCAACCCTTGCGGAAACAGTCCGCCGATGCCACTGGTTTCCACACTGTCACCAACCAGCAGGGTAACATCGTTTTTCAGATAACTTGCCTTGCACCAGCCCTGTTGCGCCAGAGATGCTTCTCCTTGCAACACCGTCGCTTCACCTGTGCGGGTGAGGGTGGCACCGATTTGCGATGAGGGGTCCAGAATGGTAATCACTTTGCACCAAGTGGTGCCGACTTCATTTACATAGCCGACAACACCGTCTCCCGTAATCACCATATCGCGTGCGGCAAT
>JAZRAZ010000028.1:0-1596 GCA_045634825.1 Eubacteriales bacterium
CCTTTTCCCTCACCCATCGGGTCCTGCAGGCGTAGTTTGTCTTTGACGGTTTCATACAGCGCCACCGAATCAGCACCCATCTTTTCAATCACTACCGTCGCAGTGCTTTGTTCCTCCCCCAAAAGCGCACAAAGCAGATGCTCGGTCCCCACCTGTGTTTGCCCGAAGCGGCGGGCAAGGGTAAAACTCTGCTCAATAATACGCCGAACGCGCGGTGTCATATCCTTGGAGGAAAGCGCACGCGGCATCCCTCTGCCCACCAGCGCAGTTACCTTTTTTTCTGCTTTTTCATAAGTGATGCCCCGAGAGAGAAGCAGTCTTGCCCCGATACTATCCCTTTCAAATAGTAATGCAAGTAACAAATGTTCACTGCCAATATAGGTATGCCCCAACTTGCCTGCCATTTCCGGTGCCTGTGCCAGCACAGTGGCGGCCTTTTTTGTAAAACGCTCCATAGTTCCTCCTTCGCCAAAAGAATGTTTCTTCATTTATTGTTGCCATTATTCTGATAAAACAACAATATATATTATGTTTTACCCATTGTCCAACTTTACAAGCAAAACAGTTCTGTGATATAATAGTCGCAAAGCGACTATTATACGATTGGATGACCGTTTTACTCGCCGTTGTATCGGCAACCGTAAAACATGGTCAATTATATCAATACATCTATACGAGCATACGAGGTATTACTATGGTCAAACACATTATTTTATGGCAACTCAAAGAGGAACACAACACCCCTTCCGTCAAACAAAATATCAAAGAGCATTTAGAGGCTCTTGCAGGAAAAATCCCCGGTCTTCTGGAAATCAAGGTGCAGACAGAGGGGCTTGCTTCCTCCAATGCCGATATAATGCTCGACTCTGCTTTTGACAGTGTCGCTTCGCTGGAGGGATATGCCGTTCACCCCGAGCATGTTTTCGTGGCAGACACCTTTGTGCGCCCCTTTACCAAAACCCGTCTTTGTCTTGATTTTGAGGAGTAAAAGTTATGATTCATATTGTTCTTTACGAGCCGGAAATCCCCCAGAATACCGGCAATATTTCGCGCACCTGTGCGGTCACGGGGTGCCATCTGCATTTAATTGAGCCGCTGGGCTTTGAACTCAGCGAGCGCAGTATTCGCAGGGCGGGACTGGATTATTGGAAATATTTAAGCGTCACCACCTATAAAAATTGGCAAGAATTTTATGAAAAGCAACAGGGCGAATTTTATTTTTGCTCGACCAAGGGGCAAAAGTGCCACTCGGAAGTGTCGTTTCCTGCCGATAAGGACATTTACCTTGTATTCGGCAAAGAGAGTCACGGTCTGCCCGAACCTTTGCTCAAAGAACATTACGATAAATGCATCCGCATCCCAATGAAAGGCTATGTGCGTTCTCTCAACCTTTCCAACGCGGTAGCGGTCGTGGTGTACGAGGTACTCAGACAACTGGACTACCCCGACCTTACGGAACTTGGCGCCCTCACCGGCAGACCTGACTGATTTTTTTAGAAAACTTTAAAAAAGTGCTTGACTTTTGTATTTCCATCGGCTATAATATATATCGTTCCTTGTGGAGCGATATGCGGGTGTAGCTCATCTGGTAGAGCG
>JAZRAZ010000029.1:0-16885 GCA_045634825.1 Eubacteriales bacterium
GGTTTTCCGTTCCTTTTATTTGACAGAATAATAAAAATATGGTAATCTTACTTGCAGAAATAAAGGAGCGAGTTTATGATTATATTAGATGAAATCAAAATGGGTCTTTCCGCTAAAGCACCCGAACTGGAAAACCTGAAAAAAGCACTCGGGGTGGATGCCGCAAAAGAAAAACTGGACACGCTCAACGCGCAAAGTGAAGCCCCTGATTTCTGGGACGACCTGGAAAAATCACAAAGTGTCTTAAAGCAAATCAAAAACCTCAAAAATACCATTGAAAGTTATGAGTCTTTACAAATGCGGTTTGACGATTTGGAGACTATGATTGAACTGGCAGAGGAAGAGGGAGATGATTCCCTGCTTTCTGACATCTCTCAAGAATACGATGCCTTTGAAAGCGCACTTGCCGAGCAAAACCTCAAGGCACTGCTTTCAGGTGAATACGACCAATGCAACGCCATTTTGACCTTCCACGCCGGAGCCGGCGGCACCGAGGCGCAGGACTGGGCAGAGATGCTGTACCGTATGTACACCCGTTATGCACAACGCCACGACTTTAAAATTACCGTTCTCGATTATCTGGACGGCGAAGAAGCTGGCATCAAAAGCGCCACCATTCAAATTGAGGGACAATATGCCTACGGCTATCTGAAAAGCGAGATGGGCGTTCATCGTTTGGTGCGTTGTTCTCCCTTTGATTCCAGTGGCAGACGGCATACCTCCTTTGCCTCACTGGAAGTTGTGCCCGAAATCGAAAACGATGCTGAAGTTGAAATTCTGGATGATGACATCCGCGTGGACACCTACCGTGCCAGCGGTGCGGGCGGTCAGCATGTCAACAAAACCAGTTCCGCCATCCGCATCACCCACCTACCCACCGGCATCGTGGTCACCTGCCAAAATGAGCGCAGTCAGCACAAAAATCGCGATATGGCGATGAAAATGCTCAAAAGTAAACTTCTGCAAATCAAGGAAAGAGAGCATTTGGACAAAATCAGTGACATCAAGGGTGATATGATGCAAATCGGCTGGGGCAGCCAAATCCGTTCCTATGTATTTATGCCCTATACCCTTGCCAAAGACCATCGCACAGGTCACGAAAACGGTAACATCGGGGCCGTGATGGACGGCGACATTGACGCCTTTATCACCGCCTATCTGATTCATATGCAACAATCCGAAAACTAACTCACTACCAAAAATATCCCGTAAGAAAATTTCTTACGGGATATTTATTTTTTTTAACAAATTCTACGCATTTCGACATTTTACTGCTGTTTTAACCGTTATAATATTGTCATCAAAACAAATATTAAAGGAGCAGTATAAATATGACCGAAAGAACAAATATCACTATCTTAACCGCCACCGCCGAGGAAAACAGTATTGACCGCAATATGTTAGAGAGACTGGGATATCAATTATTACCGCCCGCGTATGACGGACTGGACGCCTTACAAACCATTTTGGAAAAACGACCCGATGTGGTTATGTGTGAGGTGTTTTTGCCGGGTCTGGATGCCCTTGGTATGCTCGAAATTTTAAGAGAAAAGGCATATCGAGGCATTTTCATCTGCCTTTCCTCCTGCCCCAACGACATTTTGGCAGAACGCCTGATGCAAAACGGTGCCGCTTATTTTCTTGTCAAACCCTTCGGGTATGAGTATCTGGCGCGGCGCATTGACCTGATGGTGCGCGAAAAAAGTGAAATGCGCCCTGCTGCTTACACTGTCGCACCGCAAATCAACGACAAATTTGACCTGGAAAACTGCGTTTCCGAACTAATGCGTCAAATCGGCGTTCCTGCCCACATACGCGGTTATAAGTACATCAGGCAAGCCATTTTACTGTCGCTGGAGGACGGTGAGATGCTCAACGCCATCACCAAACAACTCTACCCCACCGTTGCCAAAACCTATAAAACAACACCCTCTCGCGTCGAGCGCGCCATTCGTCACGCCATTGAGGTGGCGTGGACCCGAGGTGACATTGAAGTACTGACTTCAATGTTCGGCTACACCGTAAAAACCTCCAAAGGCAAACCCACCAACGGAGAATTTATCTCCATGCTCACCGACCGACTGCGCCTGAGTCTTAAAATAGACTAACATACCAAAAGCCGACAGCCAAACTGTCGGTTTTTCTTATTGAAAACCCCCGGGATAATATGGTAAAATAAAAATAAGAGACAAGGACTGTCAATAAGACAAATTTCTAGATTAACTGGGATAAGTTTTAATATAGTTAGAAAATTCTAATAACACAATAGAACCGTCCCCTTGTGTTTGCAGGGAACGATTCGAGAAGTCAACGACATTTTGGGCAACGAGAAAAACATCAGTATGATACGAAAGGAAATCAATAATGGAACTTACAGAAACAGCAAAAGAACTAATAGCGTGTTTGAAATTATTCGAAGCAACGGAAGAAGAGATCATAGGAATATTGCTATTTTTAGAAGAGGAGAAACAGCAGAAACAACTGTTGAATTGGATGGCGAAGAATCCGAACGCGACGATGTCGGAGACAATTCATCAGGTATCGGTTATCTTGAAAAGTTAAGTTATTCTAGGGAGCAGGATAACAAATATAATGATGCGGTATCTCTGTATTACAGTAATCTCGTCAATGGCGATCAGTAACACAAGGGGACGATTCTATTGCCCCAAATGATATAATTAGAAAACACCGGAAGAAAGGAAAACAAAATGCTAACTGAACAACAAATTCAACTAATAAACCAAAAAGCAGAAATTTTTGAGTCCTGTCTGGAATTTGCAAGTAAATATCTCATTCTGCCGAACATAGAGGTTGCATTTGATGATTGTCCAAGTCCAAGATTTTTGTCGATGAACAATGCCGCTGAAAGTTGGTTGGGCAGTGACGGTGTGGGTAGAATTTGCTTTAACGGGCCGTGGTTTGCCGAAAGGATTGATGAACATCAAGACGATGTTGAGTTTTTCTTTTTCCATGAGTTGAGGCATTTACATCAAAAATTACAAATCAAGTTTATGTCAAATGGGCAAAAAACAAGAGAACCGCTTGAAACAGTAAAAGCCTGGGATGATAATTTTAAAAACTATCAACGAAACGAAGGCGACAGTACACAAACTGCAAATGTTACGCAAGAAGTTGAAATTGACGCGAACGCCTATGGTATTTTATTAGAAATACTTTATAGAAACGGCAAAGCGCCTTTGTTAAGTTTGCCCCAAGAAGCATTTGAGCCTGCAAACGAAAGACTGCAGTTATATTACGATACATTCCCTGAATTTAATTAATTATACAGTAGGCTTTTTGGTCCACATCTCAAAAACACAAAAACCTCCAATGAAATTTTATTGGAGGTTTTTACGGTTTAATTCTGTCAAGCGCTTTAGTAAGTGGGATATATAGCACCAATATGATGGCGAAGTTTCCGATGCCGTGTATCACATCAAAGGTAAGTCCACTGACAATCCAGGAAAATGCAAAGGCAGGGCCCATAGTAAAGAAATAAGGAATACTGCACAGCGTACCAAATCCCATACCGAACAAACCGCCAATCAGCGCAAACAGCCACGCCTTTCGGATTTTTCTAAAGGGCAGAACGACCAGCAACAAAATTGCCCAGACATATAAGTACATAATATTCCATATGTTAAAGCCATACAACAGCAGTTCCAATCCCACAAACACATAGGTGGAAATCAGTGTTTTATAGCCAAATTTATAGGCATAGACCATCAACAGCAGACTGACAGGTTCAATGTTGGGAAGTCCCTGCATCACCCACTTGCCCAGTGCCAGCAAGGCACCAAGCATCGTCAGCGTTAACAGTTCTTTTAAAGTGATTTTCTTGTTCATCATCCGATCGTATAGGTCAGTTCAAAAACGTCACCGTCAGCAATAGGCTGGGTGTTGAGTCCCTCCGTTGTCATCTGTCCGTCTTTGGTCAGACACCACCAACCTTTATCCACACTGTAATCTGCAGTCACACCGCCCACAGTGGTATAGTAACCGTCCTCTGCATACTCAACGAGTTTTTGCTCGACCAGTGCATCGGCAAGATAGTTTTTTTGAGTGGAAATCTCAAAAACATCGGATGACTTGTCTTTGTAAACCACCGTAACCGTTATGTTTTTGTTCCCCTCCACAATCTTATGCTGACACGCGGCAAATACACTTAACATCATTACCACCAGCATTACCAATGTTATAATCTTTACTGCTCTTTTCATTTTTTATCTCCTTAAAACAGTTTGCCAATACCATCTCTTCCCTTTGACAACTTCATTATAATGACTCTCCTATATAAATGCAAGACTTTTGTCTAAACACTATTCCAAAATTGAAAAGCGGATGCTGTTGCATCCGCTTTTTAGTTAAAACAAGGTTGTTATCCAATAAATAATTCCATATACCACACTTGCCACAGTTCCGTAAACAATTACAGGTCCTGCGATTGTGAACATCTTTGCACCGACGCCGAGGACAAAGCCCTCTTTTTTAAATTCCATCGCTGAAGATACAATAGAATTGGAAAAACCCGTAATGGGAATAGAGGTGCCGGCACCGCCGTGTTTTGCAAGAGTATCATAGATGCCAAAACCCGTGAGTGCGGCGCCCAAAAATATCATAATGATAGGAAGCCAGATTTTTGCATCCTCGACTTTTACGCCAAACCTCACAATCAACTGATAAATACCCTCGCCCACCGTACAAATGGTACCTCCAAACAAAAATGCTTTGATACAGTCGGCAAGAATGGGTGAGTTTTTTGTTTTCTTTTCAACATATTCCGAATAATTTTGTTTATTGATTTTCATAATTTCTCCCCTTTTGAAAATATTTTGCTCGATCGAAAAATAATTATTATATTTCTGCTTTATTTTTTGATTTTTATATGATAAAATGAAAATAACAAAGATCGGGAGGTTGTTTATTATGTACTTAACTGTCACCCTCAATCCTGCGCTGGATAAAATTGTTTATCTTGAAAAACTGAAAATGGGAGAAGTCAATCCCATTGAAATCAAAGAAACACTTGCCGCCGGCAAAGGCGTTGATGTTTCCAAAGTACTCAGAGATTTGGGGCATCCCGTAACGGCGTGCGGTTTTCTGGGCAATAATCACGCCGCGATATTTGAGCGTTTGTGCATTACTTGTTCCATTAACGACCGCTTTACACGCATCCAAGGACAGACCCGAACCAACATTCACATTTTGGATGCCGATGGTCACGAAACCGAATTGCTGGAACCCGCCCCCATCATTACCCCGCGCGAGTGGAAAGATTTTATGGAACGGTTGGGACAAATTTTAGAAGGCTGTAATATGGTTTCCATCTGTGGCAGTGTTCCGCACAGTATTACTCCGCAGATGCTTTCTGAAATGTTTAGTCTGATTGAAAACTACAATTTGCCGGTACTCATTGATACCCACGGGCCTGCGTTGGATGTAGCGCTGACCAAACGCCCCCATCTTGTTAAATTCAATCAGGAAAAAATCCGAAAACAACTGGGCAAATACAATGTAACTTTAGATGAAATGACCGCTTATGCAAAAGATTTGATTAAATGCGGTGTCAAAAATGTACTGATTTCTTTGGGTAAAGAAGGCGCCCTGCTTTACTTTAACGATAAAATTCTGAAAGCAGATGCTCCCGATGTTCCGGTTGTGTCCACTATCGGATGCGGTGATGCAATGGTTGCCAGTATTGCAGAAAGTCTGACACTCAACCGCAACCCCGAAGAAATGCTCAGACACAGCGTTGCCATTTCCAGTGCCAATGCGATGTCCTCGGAAAATGCGAAAATTGATATGGACATTTATCGCGACCTGCTGAACAAAGTTAATGTTACAGAACTTTAAAATGAAAAGAGCCATCGTTTGAAACGATGGCTCTTTTTTATAATTTATCTGCCAGATGCAGTACCAGTTCTTCGGTTTTTTGCCAGCCAAGACAGGGGTCGGTGATAGATTTACCGAAAACATCTTCTCCTATCTTTTGTGCTCCGTCTTCCAGATAACTCTCAATCATCAGTCCTTTGACCAATTTTTGAATATCAGTATTCTGACGGCGGGAATGAACGACATCTTTTGCAATACGAATTTGCTCCAAATACTGTTTTCCGGAGTTGGCGTGATTGGTATCGACAATTACGGAAGGGTTTGCAAGTGTACTTTGCGCATACATTTCATTTACGCGTAGCAAATCCTCATAATGATAGTTGGACACATTTTTGCCGGTAAAGTCCACATAACCGCGCAAAATTCCGTGTGCCAAGGGATTGCCCTCAGAATGAACCTCCCAGCCACGATATAAAAAGGTGTGTTTATGCTGAGCGGCGGTGATGGAATTAAACATAACCGTCAGGTCTCCGCCGGTGGAGTTTTTCATTCCGACAGGCGTTTGAATACCGCTGGAAACCAGACGATGTTGCTGATTTTCCACGCTTCTTGCCCCTACTGCCACATATGCCAGTAAATCTGACAGATAACGGTGATTTTCGGGATAAAGCATCTCATCGGCGCAGGTAAAACCATAATCACGCAATGCCGACAAATGCAAATCACGAATTGAGATAATTCCCTGCAACATATCCGGACGCTTTTTAGCATCGGGTTGATGGAGCATCCCTTTATAACCGTCTCCCGTCGTGCGCGGTTTGTTGGTATAGATACGAGGAATGATAAAAATCTTATCCCGAACTTGTTCCTGCAACACCGCCAGACGAGAGATGTACTCCAGTACCGGTTCTTTAGCATCCGCCGAGCAAGGCCCGATAATCAGAATAAACCGTTTGTCCCGTCCCTCAAAAATGGCGCGGATGTCGGCACTTCTTTGCTCGAAAACTTGTTTCATTGATTCACTGAGTGGAAATTTTTCCTTAATTTCCATCGGAATTGGTAATTTTCTTATAAATTCCATAGTATTCACCCTATCTGTCAAACTTTGCTCGGCGCTCGGTTGACACTCTCATCATCCGGCACATTTCTTCTCTGTCATCCTCGCGGATTGCCTTTTCGAGTTGATCAAAAGCCTCGCGGAATTTTGCCATTTCGTCCAGCAGGGGTTGCTTGTTGATTAAAAACAACTCACTCCACATTTCATCATTGATTTTGGCAATCCGCGTCAAATCACGAAATGAATCGCCTGTATACTGTACCAAAGATTCATCCTCTCCTGTATTCATCAGTGTTACCGCAATACAGTGGGTAAGTTGGGAAAGAAAAGCAATCATTTGGTCGTGCTTTTGGGCAGAAAGTTCAGAAACATTGGCAAAGCCAAGTTCCTCTCCTAAATATTTGCAGGTTTCAATGGCAAGCCCTGTGTTTTGCTCGGTGGGTACCACAATATAGTTTGCCCCCTTGAACACTGAAGCATCCGCATACTGCACGCCGCTGCGCTCCCGCCCTGCCATAGGGTGCGCCGCAATAAATTCAACATCTTTGCGAAGAATTTTCTGTATCTTATTTACCACCAAAGATTTTACGCCTGTGACATCAGTGAGCAGTGCGCCGCTTTTAAAAAGATGCTGATACTGCTCTACCCACTCTATAAATACACCGGGGTATAAACAACTGATAATGATATCCGCCTTGCCTGCAAACTGCTCAGGCTGGGTACCTCCGTCCAGTATCCATCCTCTTGCCAGTGCATAATCAATGGGTCTTTGTTCCAACGATAGTGCATAGACTTTATACCCTTTTTTGCTGAGTGCGGCGGCATAGGAACCGCCCATCAAACCCAGTCCGACAATCAATATATTTGCTTGTTTATTCAGCATAATGCACCTTCACCCCAAGTTTCTCAATTTCTTCAAAAAATGTTCTAAAACTTTTGTCTACCGCCTGCGCACCATCAATACTGCCCCCCAGTTTGCTGAGCAGTATACTCATCGCCATCACGATACGATGGTCGTTATGCCCGTCAACATCGATATCCGGCGCGTGCAACTCTATGGGCACAACACGAACATTGTCCCCCTGTACCTCCAACAACACACCGCATTTTTGAAGTTCCTCTTGCATCGCGGCAATACGGTCACTTTCTTTGAGGCGCAGTCTGGCGCACCCTGTAAACGAACCGCCGCGTAAAGATGCCAAAGCAAACAAAATCGGTGCAAGGTCGGGACAATCGGAAAGGTCCAGCGTTTGTCTGCCCAATTTCTTAAAATATTCTCTGTATATTTTATCTCCCTGCACCGAATCTTCTCTCAGACCCGTTACCGTTACATCGCCGCCAAGGACATTCAGTGCCTCCAAAAATGCGGCATTGGACCAATCCCCTTCTACCGTTACACTCGGAGCCTGATAGCGTTGGCCACCGCGAATGGAAAGGATATTGCCCGCTTTTTCAATCTGAATACCAAACTCAGACAAAACCTGCAGGGTCAGTTTAATATAGGACAGGCTTTGCTCACCTTCAATTTCAAGTACGCTGTCCCCCTCCAAAAGCGGCAGGGCAAACAACATTCCCGTAATAAACTGACTGCTTCTCCCCCCGTTGATACGATAATATCCACTTTGGAGCTTCCCTTTTACCTTCAGTTCATCCCTATCAAGTTCAAAGACAAAACCATGTTCATCGCAAAGTTCTTTATACTCTGTCAAAGGACGCTCGAGCAGTCTGCCGTGACCTTTGAGGGTTACGGTGTTGCCCCCCATCAGACACAACGGGATTAAAAACCGCAAAGTCGAGCCGCTTTCCCGACAGTTAATGCAACACTCTGGAGTGTCTTTGGGATTGAGATTCCCGAGATACAGTCCCCCGCTTTGCTCTTTTGCCTCGGCACCCAATGTTTTCAGGCAGGACAGTGTTGCATCAATATCCTCGCTGCTCCCCGGTCCGAAAACCGTGCATCCGTCACTGAGCGCCGCCGCAATCATCAGCCGATGCGCCGCCGATTTGGAGGGTGGTGCACAGACTTTACCACGCGCCACGGAGGGTAATATTTCTACTTTCATTGTTTTTCTCCGATTAATAAATCTATTGCTTCCAGATAGCCGTCGGTACCGTGCCCCGCAATCGTGGCAATACACGCCGCACGGACAAAACTCACCTGTCTGAACTCCTCGCGTTTGCTCACATCGCTGATATGCACCTCAACAGTCGGAATTCCCACCGCCTTCAATGCATCCAGCAGTGCCACCGATGTATGTGTATAGGCGGCAGGATTAAAAACGATGCCCTGCACTTTGCCATACGCATTTTGTATAGCATCGACCAGTTCTCCCTCGTGATTGGATTGATAGATTTCCACCTCTATCCCCCGTTTTTGTGCGTGAGAAATGATTTTTGCACAAAGGGCATTATAGTCCTCTTTTCCATAGATAGAGGGCTCTCTCAGTCCCAGTAAATTCAGATTCGGTCCGTTGAGTACCAATAACTTCATTTTTCCCATTCCTTTATCAATGTTTGGGCGGTGCCTTCAATGCCATCTGCCGTAGATACGACAACTTTCATTTCTGCCGCCGCCATATATTTGTCATAACGCTCAAAAAAGCGCTTTTCCAGTTCTGCTTTAGTGGAAGATAATGGTCTGTCTTTGGTAGAAGTAAGTTCACAAAGCGGTCTGTCTAAAAAGATAATCACTCCGTTTTGTTTGAGCGCAGACAGATTTTGCGCGCGCAAAATGGCGCCGCCGCCTGTTGCAATCACTTTCCCCTGACTTGCCGCAAGGGATAAAATGACCTCACTCTCCATCTCTCTGAAACCTTCCTCGGAACATTCGGAAAAAATTTCGGGGATGGTTTTGCCCGCTTTTTGCTCAATCAGTCGGTCGGTATCTATAAACTCCCGACCCAACATTTCTGCCACTTTCCTACCCACACTGCTTTTACCGCAGGACGCCATACCGACAAGCACAATATTTTGCTTTTGACGCAACTGCCGACGGTACACCTGTAAGGCACGCTCTTTATCAGGTAATTTCCCCGTAAAAAATTCAATCGCTTTGACCGCCTGCATCACCAACATCTGCAGTCCTCCGACGCCGATGATTCCTCTTTCTCTTGCCTGCAACACCAATTTGCTGCAAATGGGATTGTAGACCACATCGACAACCGCCTCCAAGTTTGCAAAAGAGGCAATATCCATCGGGCTTTGCTCTATATGAGGAAACATTCCGCAAGGCGTGGTGTTGATCATCACCTGCGCATCGCTATGCTCGGCATAGGCTTGCTCATAGGTAATACAGTCCTCTTTTTCCCCTCGGGAAACGCGCAAAATTTCTGCCGCCCCCAATTTCTCGGCTACCGCCTTTGCGGTTTTGGAAGTGCCGCCCGAACCTAAAATTAATACTTTCTTATCTTTCAGTTCAATACCGTTTTGAGTAAGCAGGTACTCCAGTCCGTAAAAATCGGTATTGTAGCCGTAAAGTTTTCCATCGCGATTGACAATGGTGTTGACCGCGCCTATTTTTTGGGCAGTTTCGCTGACAAAATCAAGATGCTCCATCACCGTCTGCTTATAGGGAATGGTCACATTTACGGCACGAAACTGTCTTGCCTTTAAAAAGGGGGCAACTTGCTCGGGGGAGAGTTCTTTCAGGCAATACTCATATCCTGCCAACGCCCCGTGTATTTCTTTTGAAAAACTGTGAGAAAGTTTCTCACCAATACATCCGTACTGCATTTTATGCCAACCAATCCGTTCCGTTTTTCACTGTCAACATATCCGCCACCGTCAGCGCCAGCATACTGCTTGCCACCACTGCCGCACGGTGCACGATACAAGGGTCATGTCTTCCCTTTGCTACAAGTGTCGCATTTTCCAAAGACGGCAGGGCAACGCTGTTTTGCTCTATCGAGATGGTGGGGGTGGGTTTAATAGCAGTGCGTACCGTGATGGGTGCGCCCACCGAAATACCGCCGAACACGCCACCCATTTTACCCGAAGTCAGCGTCACTTTTCCGCCCTCATTTGTCATCGGGTCGTTTGCCATACTGCCCGTCATATACGCCAGTCCGAACCCTGCCCCAAACTCCACGCCTTTAACGGCAGGAATGGAAAACAGCGCGTGGGATATACGGCTTTCCAAAGAATCAAAGAACGGCTCGCCGACCCCTGCTTCCAAACCGACAATAACGCTTTCCAAAATACCGCCGACACTGTCCCCCTGCTCCTTTGCCTCGCAGATTGCCTTTTGCATCTGCTCTTTGGCAGTAGCATCAAGAACAGGAAAATTCTCATCTTTGATTAGGTCGGCATCCTTTTGATAATGTTCAAAATTTCTGTCCTGCACTCCCGCAATTTCTGCAATATGAGTAACAATCGAAATCCCCTTTTGCTCCAGTGCCGACAACACAATCGCGCCTGCCGCCACAATCGCCGCCGTTACTCTGCCGCTGAAGTGACCGCCGCCGCGGTAGTCCTCATATCCGTGATATTTGCAAAATGCCGCAAAGTCCGCGTGACCCGGTCGAGCAATACGAGGTTGATAATCACTTGAACGGGTGTCTTTGTTAGGAATACGGATACAAATGGGTGCTCCCGTGGTATATCCGCCGAAAACACCGCTTTCAATGACAAATTCATCCGCTTCCACTCTGGCGGTGGAAACGGCTCCTGACGGTCGGCGCAAAGCAAGTTGATGACGAATAAAGTCCTCATCCACTTTAATGCCTGCCGCAAGGCCGTCCAGTACCGCGCCGATACTGCTGCCGTGACTTTCTCCATACAGAGTCAGACAAATATTTTGTCCAAATGTATTTCTCATTTATATCTCCGCCTTTTTCATAAATTCGGTAAATTCTTCAAATTTCATATCGCGTAACTCATAACTGCCGATTTCGTTTGCAAAAACGATGCTGATGCGCTCACCTGCACACTTTTTGTCGTGACGGCAGGCTTGAAGCAATTTGTCCAGATGTATCGGAAATTTCGTCGGCAATCCGATTTTCTGATACAGTTTAACCAGACGCTCGCGCACTTCAGGGGCACACATCGGCAACATACCGAGTGCCACACACTCCCCGTGATACATCTCCTCAAAGCCAAGATTACTTTCCAGCGCATGTGCAAGTGTATGCCCGAAATTGAGCACCTTGCGCTCTCCTGCTTCCTTTTCGTCGCGCTCTACTACACCGCATTTAATCTTGACCGCACGGTACAACAGTTCATCCAGTTGCTCTATGTCTTTTTCAAAACATTCAAACAGGTCCTTATCGTATGTGACCGCCATTTTGATTGCCTCTGCCAGCCCTGCATTGATCTGCCGCTGGGGCAAGGTTTTCAAAACAAGGGTATCAATGAGCACCCCTTTGGGTTGATAAAAGGAGCCGACAATATTTTTATATCCGGCAAAGTCGATTGCCGTTTTACCGCCTACCGAGGAATCTACCTGCGCCAAAACGGTGGTGGGAATATTATAAAAATCAATACCGCGCATATAGGTGGCAGCGGCAAAGCCTGCCATATCCCCGACCACGCCGCCGCCGACGGCGATGACACGGTCACTGCGGGTCAGCCCCATGTCCACCATACTCTGCCAGATTTGCGAGAGGGTGGAAAGGTTTTTACTCTCCTCCCCTGCCGCAAAGGTAAATATTTTTGCCTCTTTACAAGCGGCGGCTACACTACCGGCATACTCGGAAGGCACACCACTATCGGTTACAACCAATGTCTTTTCCCCTGCGCCCCAAAGGTTTGCAATATTTTCTATACCACCTGTAGCAAAGGTGATGGGGTAGCCGCCTTCACGGGTTTTTACACTCAGTTCCACTGCTATATCACCATTTCCTTTTCAAAACTTCCCAGCACCGTAACATTGTTACAAGACTGCTTTAAAGCCTCTATCATCGCTTTCCCCTCGGGAGAGTGGATATTGCCCTCCCCCTCTGCATAAAAGTAATAACTCCAACTTAAATGCTTGGTGGGTCGGCTTTTGAGCGCCAGCAAATTAAAGCCGTGTTCACCGATAATGCTGACCGCGCGTCCCAGAGAACCTGCTTCGTGGTTAACGGTAAAGGTCATTACAAATCTGCCAGCGGTACCGGCAGGCTTGCGGGCACTGCGAGAAAAGACGGCAAAGCGGGTTGTGTTGCCACTGTCCTGCTCAATGCGCCCCTCGAGTTTTTGAAGACCATACCGCGCTCCCGCTTCTTCACTGCCGATGGCGGCAAGCGTTTTGTCACCATGCTGCGCCACCGTCTTGACGGCAACGGCAGTATTGACCGCCTGGGTTTGTGCCCAGCCGTGAGAGCGGATATACTCAGCGCATTGTCCGAGCGCTTGTGGATGAGAGATGACCTCCCTAATATCCTCTATCGTAGTACCGGGCAAAACCAGCAGGTTCTGCGACACCTGCAACTCATAAATGCCGTTGATATGTAACGAGCCGAAAAAGGCAAGGTCCATCACCTGACCGACATCACCGTTATAACTGTTTTCAATCGGCAACACCGCTACATCGCACTCGTCCTGCTCGACCGCCTGATAAGCGGCGGCAAAATCCGCATAAGCAAGTGCCGAGGCATCGGGAAAAATACGGGATGCGGCAATCTGTGCAAACGCGCCGGGCACCCCGCTGTATGCCACCCGCATTCCCTCCAGCAAACGATGCTGATATGCCTTGGAAACATCCATCGTGTGTTGCAGAAAACTCACATAATAAGAGCGCAAACTCTCATCAGAAATACGAGAAATGCCTCTTTCTAACACCTGTTGTTCCCTTTTGGCATCCAAGACGGGCAGACCCGCCTCTTTTTTATAAGCGGCAACCGTTTCGACGGCGCGCATACGCTTTTCAAAAAGTTCTGCCATTTCGGCATCGACTTTGGAAATGATATCTCTTGCTTGTTCTAATTGATTCATCGTCAGTTCCTCACGGATAGTTATTTTTGATACTCGGCAAGCAATTTTTTAAATGCAGGCAGTGCATTTTCGATAGTACTTTTTGCCACACAATAACTGATACGGACATAGCCGGGCCCACCGAAACTGTCCCCCGGTACCAAAAGCAGTTCATATTTCTTCGCATTTTCGCAAAATGCGGCAGCATCTGCTTCAGGCGATTTCATAAACAAATAAAATGCGCCTTGCGGTTCTATGACTTCATAACCATATTCTACCAGTGCATTATAAAGCAGATTGCGGTTTTGCTCATAGGCGGCAATATCCGCTTTGGCATCAACACATTTTGCAATCGCGTATTGCATCATACTGGGCGCGCAAACAAAGCCAAGTGCTCTGCCCGCACCGCAAACGGCGGCAAAGACATCGCCACTGTCCTTTACCCTTGGAGAAACAAAGATATATCCGATACGCTCTCCCGGCAACGATAAGGATTTGGAATAAGAATAGCAAACCAGCGTATTGTCGTAGTAACAAGGAATATAGGGGACTACGGTATCTCCGTACACCAGTTCTCTGTACGGTTCGTCGGCAATAATATAAATATCGGTACCAAATTCTTTTTGCTTGGCTTGGAGCAGTTCAACTATTGCCTTAATATCCTTCTCACCGATAACGGCACCGGTAGGATTGTTGGGAGAGTTGATAATAATCGCCTTGGTTTTGGGAGTAATGCACGCTTTCAGCGCCTCGATATCGGGACACATATCCGCTCTGGGTGGAGCAACCACGAGTTCGGCACCCGTCGCCTCGACAAAGACTCTGTATTCAGGGAAAAACGGTGCAAAAACAATCACCTCATCCCCATCGTTTACCAATGCCTTCAGGCTGATGGTCAGTGATGCGGCGGCACCGCAGGTCATATAGATATTCTCTGCCTTTGCCTCCAAACCAAAACGACGGGAGATGCTTTCGGCAATCTCCTTTCTCACCGCAGGAGCGCCGGGGGCGGAAGTGTATCCGTGCAGTGCCACAGGGTCGGTGTTTTCAATCAATTCCTCCAGCACCTTTGTCAATGCTTCAGGCGCAGGAATGGACGGATTGCCCAGTGAAAAATCATACACATTTTCCGCGCCGATTTCTGCTCTGCGGCGGTTGCCGTATTCAAAAATCTCGCGAATTACCGAACTTCTTTTGCCCAGTTCCATCATTTTTTGTGAAATCATATCTTTTCCCTCCGAAATTAAAAAATCCGCCCTTTATTCGCTTCATTGTACAGCGAAAAGGCGGACAGTCTGTTAGTTGATAAGGTCAATCAGCATTCAGGCAGTCCGCGCTTATAAAGTAATAAAAATACATTGCTGCCATATTGCAAATTGCTCCTTTCTTAAAATATTATACTAATAATACACCTGCAACCATCCACTTGTCAAGCATTTTTATTCATATTTTTGCATACAATAGCACAGAGGTGAATTTTTATGAAAATATATTGGAAACGACTGCTGTTTTGTCTGTTGGTGCCGCTGGGCGTGGGCGGACTTGCCGCTTTTTTGACCGCCGAACAAACCGCACTCTTGTTTGACACGATAGAAAAACCACCGCTGACGCCACCCTCCTGGGTTTTTCCGGTGGTGTGGAGCATACTGTATCTGTTGATGGGTTATGCCTCCTATCGCATCGCGCACGCCGACAAACCCACCGGATATAAAAACCAGACGCTCATTCTTTACGCCGTTCAACTGTTTTTCAATTTTGTCTGGTCACTAATTTTCTTTAATATGCGCAACTTTGGATTTGCATTTGTCTGGCTTGTCGTATTATGGGGACTTATCCTGTGGCTGTGTTTTCGTTCCTTTTTTATCGACCGTGTCGCTTTTGGGTGTTTGCTGCCGTATCTGTTATGGGTCACATTTGCAGGATATCTGAACTTGATGATTTATCTGAATAACTGAACTTGACAAAGAAAGAACATCGTCTTATAATAATATAGCCGACTCTTTTGGCTATATCTGCAGGATTAGTACATCGGTAGTACAGGCGCTTCCCAAGCCTCAGAGGCGGGTTCGACTCCCGTATCCTGCTCCAGAAAAGAACCCACATTTGTCTACGACAAGTGTGGGTTCTTTTCAACTAAGTGTGCCTTACGGCACGATAAGCACACCTTCGGTGCGTGAAGCGATGCTTCGCATCGTGAAGTGCCTGCGGGCGTGGGTGGCACACTGAACTTCACTTCGCGCGAAAGCACGATACTTCACAGCGGCATCGCCGCTGCTTCACTTGGGCGAAGCCCAAACTTCACTAAAAGTTGTTTGTTGCAGATGTTTATGATATAATATTCAAAAATCAACAAATCTTGACAGGGGGAACAAAAACTGATGAAATTATTTTTCAGCGCCATTTCTAAATTTCTGATGGGTATGCTTTTAGTGGGCATACTGATATTTCTCCCTGCCGGCTCTCTTTTCTTTTGGAGAGGGTGGCTTTTCATGGGCATTTTGTTTGTGCCTATGTTTATTGCAGGGATTGTTATGATGTTTTTAAATCCCAAACTATTGAAGTCTCGGCTGGATGCCAAAGAACAGCAAAAAGAGCAAAGTCAGGTGGTGCGCCTGAGTGGGCTGATGTTTGTGCTTGGCTTTGTTCTGGCAGGACTTGGATTTCGTTTTCATTGGTACACTTTGCCCGACAGCGTTTCCATCGCGGCGGCAGTTGTGTTTATTCTCTCCTATGCCCTGTATGCAGAGGTGCTCCGCGAAAACTCTTTTTTAAGTCGCACCATAAAAGTTGAGGAAAATCAAACCGTCATTGACTCAGGACTCTACGGAATTGTGCGCCATCCGATGTACAGCGCCACCGTATTCTTGTTTTTGTCTATGCCTTTGGTGCTGGGGTCAGTATATTCATTTATTGTGTTTCTTGTCTATCCTTTTCTGATTGCACGGAGAATCAAGGGCGAGGAAAAATTGCTGAAACGAGAACTGAACGGATACAAAGAATATACCGAGAAGGTAAAATACCGTTTATTTCCTTTCATTTGGTAACCGGAAATGTTGCTTTTGTCGAAAAAAAGTGATATGATAAGAAAATGAAATATATTGTAAC
>JAZRAZ010000030.1:0-1316 GCA_045634825.1 Eubacteriales bacterium
TACTGTGTCACACTGGAAAGTTTTGCCGCCACCAAACAGGAATTTGAAGAAGTGAGAACGCTGGGCTCCGGCGAAATCGTCAGAATCACCCCCGATGATGTAACGGTGCTTGCCGCTCCGCAAAAGAAAAAGCGTATCTGCTCTTTTCTGTGGACCTATTACGGTTATTCCACCTCCTCGTATGAGGGCATCAGCGTGGAAAGTATGCGGTATCGTGACGGCGCACTGCTGGCAGAGCAGGATAAAGAACTTGGCAAAGTCGGTCAGATAGATTATGTTTGCGGTATGCCCGATAGTGGTATTCCTCACGCGATTGGATACGCCAATGCCAGCGGTAACCACTATGCCCGCGCGTTTATCAAATACACACCCACTTGGGCGCGCTCCTTTATGCCTGCAAAGCAAATCGAGCGTGACCGTATCGCCAAAATGAAACAGATTCCCGTGCACGATTTGATTCGTGACCAACGACTCTTGTTTGTTGACGATAGCATTGTGCGTGGTACACAGATTAAAGAAACGGTGGACTTTCTCTATGAGCACGGCGCCAAAGAGGTGCATATGCGCTCCGCCTGTCCTCCGATTATGTATGGTTGCAAATACCTCAACTTCTCTCGTTCCACCTCGGATATGGATTTGATTGCAAGACGGGTGATTTTGGAACTGGAGGGTGAGGACGGTTTTGCGCATATTGACGAATATGCAGACGGTACTACCGAGCGCGGCAAAAAACTCCGCGAGAATCTTTGCAAACGATTTAACTTTGCCTCTCTTGAATTTCAGAGTCTTGAAAACATCATCAAGGCAATCGGTATGGACGAGTGCGAACTGTGTACATACTGCTGGAACGGAAAAGAATAAAACACTCGAAAGGAAATCTTAAAAATGGCTTTACATGAAAATTCCAAATCCGATTCCTACGCCGCCGCAGGCGTAGACATTACCGCAGGATACAAGGCGGTTGAACTGATGAAAAGTCATATTGCCAGAACGATGACGGCGGGGGTATGCTCCGATGTCGGCGGTTTTGGCGGTTTGTTTGAACTGGATATTACAGGCATGGAGCGTCCGGTACTTGTCAGCGGAACCGACGGTGTTGGTACCAAACTGAAACTTGCATTCTTAATGGACAAGCACGATACCGTAGGTATTGACTGCGTTGCCATGTGCGTAAACGACATTATTTGTGCAGGTGCAAAGCCGCTGGTATTCCTTGACTATATTGCTTGCGGTAAAAACTATCCCGAAAAGATTGCCGCGATTGTCAGCGGTGTGGCAGAGGGCTGTGTGCAGGCAGGCGCCGCACTGATCGGCGG
>JAZRAZ010000031.1:0-5878 GCA_045634825.1 Eubacteriales bacterium
GTGCCTGAAATTTCACTAACACCACAAATGCTGTCAAAATTCTATGCACGCTATGGAGAAAAGGTTGCGGTAATACATAGTGGCTTGTCTGTTGGTGAACGCTTGGATGAATGGAAAAAGATAAAGGCGTGTAAATCATCATTAGTAGTGGGGACTCGTAGCGCAATTTTTGCACCGATAAATAATCTAGGCTTGATTATTATGGATGAGGAACATGAACCCAGTTATAAATCAGAAAGTTCACCTAAATATCATGCACGCGATGTTGCGAGATTTTTAGTTTCACAAAAAAATATACCATTAATACTTGGTTCTGCAACTCCGTCATTGGAATCATATAGAAATGCAGAAATAGGAAAATATAAGCTCCATACCATTTCTTCTCGTTTTAATTCGCAATCACTTCCTGAAGTAGAGATGGTAGATATGCGTCAGGAATATCAAAAGGGAAATCTATCTTTTTTCAGCGATTCTTTAAAAGAGCAACTAATTGCAACATTAGAGAAAAAGCAGCAGGCAATTTTGTTTTTGAATCGACGGGGCGCACATACAAGCGTCGTGTGTCAAAAATGCGGTCACGTTTTAAAATGTCCTAACTGCGATATACCGATGACATATCACTCTGCCAATAATCGTTGTATCTGTCATTTTTGTTCTTACAGTATCAAAATGTTTCAGGTCTGTCCCGTTTGCGGTGATAAACATATCAAGATGCTTGGCTTTGGGACGCAAACGGTTGAAAAAGAACTCTCTACTATTTTACCAGAGGCTAAAATATTGCGTATGGATATGGATACAGTAAATAATTATATTTCATATCAAACTATGCTTTCGGATTTTGCTGATGGAAAATATGATATTTTGCTTGGCACTCAAATGGTTGCTAAGGGTTTGAATTTACCCGGAGTAACTTTAGTTGGAGTGTTGCAGGCAGATATGTCGCTTTATATAGATGATTTTAGAGCGGGTGAACGAACTTTTTCGCTTTTGACACAAGTTTGTGGCCGTTCCGGTAGAGCCGAAAAGGCAGGAAAGGCTGTAATTCAGTCTTATTGTCCTGATCATGAGGTGCTCCGTTTTGCTAAAGAGCAAAATTATACCGCTTTTTATGATTATGAAATTAAGTTCCGTAAAGCAATTAATTATCCACCTTTTTGTGATATTGCATTATTTATGATTAGTGCAGATTTACAGCAGACAGCAGACTATGCTGCAAATTCTCTTTTTGAATTGTTACAAAACTATGCAGACGGGGACGCTAATGATATACCGCTTCGTCTGTTGCAACCGACAATGCCGAGAATTGCTAAGGTAAACGATAAATTTCGTATGCAACTGATTGTTAAATGTCGTAATTCTGTGAAATTCAGAAAACTTGCGGATTTATGTATGGATGAAATTATGGCTAAATATAATGTTTTAGTTTCAGTTGATATTAATCCACTTTCATTTTAGTTAGGAGATTGAAATGGCACTTCGTAATGTTGTAAAAGATGATTTAGAGTTTTTAGGAAAAAAATCAAGGGATGTAATAACTTTTGACGATAAACTCAAAATTCTGGTCGAAGATATGAAAGATACTTTGACCCGTGAACAAGGCGTGGGACTTGCGGCGCCGCAGGTTGGTATTTTGCGTCGGGTTTTTATTATTGATTTTGGACAAGAAGAACATGAGTATATTGAATTTATCAACCCTGAGATTATTAAAACAAAAGGCAAAAATACCGATTACCAAGAGGGCTGTCTATCTTTTCCGGGCAGACTTTTTGTGGTGGAACGTCCCGATTATGTAAAAATTCGAGCATATAATGTCAAGGGTGAAGTTTTTGAAATGGAACTTGATGACTTTATGGCACGGGCTTTTATGCACGAAAATGACCATCTTAACGGCATTGTAATTCCGATGATTGGGAAGGAATGTATTGAACGATGAAAATTATGTTTATGGGAACACCTGATTTTGCTGTTGCATCACTTAATGCCTTGTGCGATCATCACGATGTTGTTTGTGTGGTCTCCCAACCCGATAAGCCAAAAGGCAGGGGACATAATTTGACACCCACTGCTACTAAGATTGTAGCGATAGAACGCGGTATTGCAGTTGAGCAACCGATTTCCTTAAAAGATGGTTTATTTTTGCCGATTTTAAATAAATATCAACCTGAATTGATTGTTTCAGCGGCCTATGGAAAGATATTGCCGGATTATATTTTAGAGTATCCAAAATTTGGATGTATTAATGTGCACGGTTCACTTTTACCCAAATATCGTGGCGCCGCTCCGATTCAGTGGGCAGTGTTAAATGGCGATAAGCAAAGCGGTGTAACTATAATGTATATGGCGCATGAAATGGATACGGGTGACATTATATTAAATAGGTCAACTGAGATTGGTGAAAATGAAACCAGTGGAGAACTTTTTGACAGATCAAGTGTATTAGGTGCCACGGCACTGTTAGAAGCGATTGATTTACTTGAAAGAGGAAAAGTTGCCGCTAAACCTCAAAATCATAGCGAGGCAACATATGCTCCAATGTTGGATAAATCTCTTTCTAATCTTGATTTTTCGATGTCATCTAAGAAAATATTGCGGTTTATTCGGGGACTAAATCCCTGGCCGATTGCAAAATTTGTGATAAACGATGAACAGGTAAAAGTATTCTCAGCATCGGCAGGTCAGTCCACCAATTTGCCCGCCGGTGCAATAGTGTCTATTGAAAAAGAAGGACTTGAGATTGCCTGTGGTGATGGTAAAAGTATTATTATCAAATTATTGCAACGCCCCGGCAAGAAGGCTACAGATGGTTATTCTTTTGCGCAAGGTTTACGATTAAAGATAGGAGATCAACTGATTTAGTTAGGAGAAATAATGGCAGATTCCAGACAAGTTGCCCTTGACGTTTTGATCGCTTGGGACAGAGAAGGTAGTTACCCAAATATTTTATTAAAAGAAAAACTAGGTTTATTAAGCGATGCTCGTGAACGTTCTTTTTGTACAAATTTGGTATATGGTGTAATTGAAACTAAAATTAAACTTGATTATTTAATTTCAAATGTTTCAAGCATCCCTTTTAAAAAAATTCATATCGTAAATCGAAATGCATTGCGCTTAGGTCTTTATCAAATTCTTTTTATGAATGTTCCGGTTTCAGCTGCCTGCAATACTACAGTTAATTTGGTTAAAAAGAACGGTCAGATGCGAAGCAGCGGTTTTGTAAATGCTGTTTTAAGAAAATTGTCTTCCTTAGAGAAAAACTTTTCTTTTCCTGATGAAAACGACGTAAATGCCCTGAGTATTCATTACTCAGTTGACCCATCTATCATTAAGTTGATGTTAAAACAGTTTGATGTTGCTTTTATCAAGGAATATTTTGAAGCACTTGAAAAATTGCCACCGAATGAAACTACTATTGCAGTCAACTTAATTAAAACAACCGCTGATGCTTTGGCAAGTGAATTGATTCAGCAAGGGGTCGAAATTATTGATAAGGGCGATGAGATGCTTGCAGTAAAATTTACTCTCGATGTTTCATCACTTCCTTCTTATCGTAAGGGTTTTTTTCACATAATTGGAAGCCCCTCATTTGAAACGGCACAGAAATTAGATGTTAGACCCGGACAAACAATTATCGATCTTTGTAGTGCACCGGGCGGTAAAACATTTGCATTAGCATATAAGATGAAAAGTCAAGGCAAAATTATTGCTGCTGATATCAGCCCCCGCAAAATAGATGTGATGGGGCAAGAGGCAAAGCGGTTGGGAATTACAAATATTGAATTTTTGTGCGCCGATGCAACGAAAAATATTTCAAAATGGGTTTGTTGTGCTGACCGCGTTCTTTGTGATGTTCCATGTAGCGGACTGGGGATTATCCGTAAGAAACCAGATATTCGTTATAAGGATTTAACAAATTTTTCTCTTATGGATACGCAACAAAAAATACTTCAAAATGGACTGTCATATTTGAAATCTGGCGGAAGACTGGTATACTCAACCTGTACCGTTAATCCTGCTGAAAATCAAGATATTATATCATTTTTTGACGATAAACTAATTGAACAAAAAACATTTTTACCACAAAAAGATGGAACAGAAGGATTTTATTACGCTTTGTTAGAAAAATAGTATGATGATTGAACTAAAATCTCTAAATTTAAAAGAACTTGAAGAGTTTGTCACAAACAACGGGTTTCCGAAGTTTCGTGCCAAGCAGATTTTTGAGTGGATGAATAAAGGCGTGCGACATTTTGAGGATATGACTAATTTGCCTAAAGACCTCATTTCGTTTTTAAAGCAAAATGCTCAACTGAATTTGCTTGAAATTGAACAGAAATATGTTTCTGCCATTGATTCCACGGTAAAGTATTTATTTCGCCTTCGGGATGACAACTTCATTGAAAGTGTTGTGATGAAGTATCATCACGGCTATACAATTTGTATTTCTTCGCAAGTTGGTTGTCGAATGGGGTGCGCCTTTTGTCAATCAACAAAAGGCGGAAGAATCAGAGATTTGAGTGCGGGCGAGATTTTAGACCAAATTATCTGCGCTTCTTATGACCTTAATATTTCCATACATAACATAGTTATGATGGGCATCGGAGAGCCTCTTGATAATTTTGAGAATGTTGCTAAGTTTTTTGAACTTGTGAACGCAAAAGAAGGACTGAATGTTGGTTATCGTCATATTTCGATTTCGACATGTGGGGTAGTGCCTAAAATTTATGAACTGGCAAAACTGAATATTCCTATTACATTATCAATATCATTACACGCACCTTTTGACAATGTGCGCTCAGAAATGATGCCTGTAAATCGAAAGTATAACATTCAACAGTTATTGAAGGCTTGCTTAGATTATCAGGCGGTAACGGGTCGCAGAATTTCTTATGAATATACCCTTGTAAGAGGTGTGAATGACAGCAAAGAATGTGCACTTGAATTGTCAAAACTATTAAAAAGAACTCTGTGCCATATAAATTTGATACCTGTTAATAAGATTGACAATGGCTCATACGACCCGACGGAAAAACAAAACATCTATGCATTTCAAAAAATTCTTTTAGATAATGGAATCAATGCTACCGTGCGTAGAACACTTGGCGCGGATATTTCTGCTTCTTGCGGTCAATTAAGAAGTAAGCATACAAAGGGGTGATCATATGATAGTTGCTGCTAAAAGTGATATAGGGAAACACAGGAGTGAAAATCAAGACTCGTATTGTTTTAAAATTGTAAATGACCATATTGCCTACGGCATTGTTTGTGACGGCATGGGTGGTGTAAATGGTGGTAAAATTGCTAGTAAAATGGCAGTTGAGGTCATATCAGACATTTTAGAACAGTTCTTTGAAACAGAAAATGAACCATATGAAATTACAACCTTGTTGCGACGTGCCATACGAATAGCCAATGATCAGATTTATCAACTGGCGGCGCAGGAAACAGACCTATATGGTATGGGAACTACACTTGTAATTGCAATAATGATCAGAAATAATTTATTTATCGGCAATGTGGGTGATAGTCGAGCTTATTTGTT
Organism: Eubacteriales bacterium; assembly: GCA_045634825.1. Classification (GTDB taxonomy): domain Bacteria; phylum Bacillota; class Clostridia; order Oscillospirales; family QAKW01; genus Firm-08. Next base: position 5,540 of record JAZRAZ010000031.1, read on the forward strand.
TTTTGGGGATTCAATTCAACAAATATCTGTTGATCACTCAGCTGTACAAGAATTGGTGGCGCAAGGAAAAATAACGCAAGATGAAGCGAAAAAGCATCCCGGTAAAAACATTATTACCAGGGCGCTTGGTGTTGATTCGCTGGTAGAATTTGATTATTTTACGTATAATTTTTTGCCGGAAGATCGCGTTTTGTTATGTAGTGACGGATTAAGCAATTATTGTAGTGACGAGGTGCTTTTATCAATTGTTAATGAACCTTGGCCACTTACTAAAGTTGTTGAACGGTTGGTCGATTATGCTAATGAACAAGGTGGACAGGATAATATAACTGCACTCTT
>JAZRAZ010000032.1:0-1886 GCA_045634825.1 Eubacteriales bacterium
CGTAAAGGTTGACCCCTACAAGCACAATGTCTACATCTGGGAAAAGGGACACAAGGACAAAATCGTGCTTTTCGCAGACTACGACACGCAGACCTTGCAGGATATGATGGTCGAGTTCTACTCCGATAAGTGCAAGGAAGAACAGAAAACCGCCGAAAGCCGCAAGCACGCAGGTATCACCTACATCAAGGTGAAGCACCCGACCGAGTGAGGGCAACCGCCCTCATTTTTTTTACCGAACGGAAATATATAATATATTCTTCGGCCCGGGCGCAAAAATATATTATTTGAAACTATTGACTTTGTTTGACAAGTATGCTATACTATAATCACCAAGAGAAAGGAGATACCCCAAATGAAAGTTTACCTTGCGACTACCACCGACCTCATTGATGTTGAAATCGATGATGATTTTCTCCCCGCTTTTGAAAGCGACCTGCAAATGAGTTCTCAAAACATTCATCTGCTGACCAAGCTGTGGGACACCTGCGAAGCACTCGTCCGAGAAGAGTCTTGCGGTATTCTTCGTGCCATCTACTCTGCCGCAGGCAGTATTGCGATGTTCGATTGGGATTGAAAGGAGATACCAAAATGAAGATTTACCTCTGCGGTTCGTGCGGTTCGACCGAGCGCACACGAATGGTCAAGGTTGCCGAGCTTCTGCGTTCGTTGGGGTATGAAGTTTACTGCCCCTTTGAACTCAAAATCCCCAATGCGTGGGATATTTCACAGGAAGAATGGGCGCAGAAAGTATTCACGGCTGATGTGCAGGCTATTTTACATAGCGACATTTTTCTCTTTATCTCTGTTGGGCGCGTTAGCACCGCAGGCTCAAATTGGGAACAAGGCTATGCTTACGCCCGCGAAATCCCCACCTATGTATTCCAAATCACCGATGCGCAAACCTCGTTAATGACCTATTGGGGGTGCGATAATTTCGTCAATACCTCCGAAGACAATCTTGAAAAGGATTTGCGCGCCGTGTTTGAAAAGGAATGCCGCCCTTATCATACAGATTGTAAAACTATCTTAACATAAGACGCGCAAGCGTCTTTTTTTTATCTCAAATAATATACAATCTCGCCCGGGCGCGCGAATATATAATATATTTTGAAAAAAGTGCTTGACAATGTGAAACCAATAGTGTATAATAAAGCCATCAAGAAAAGCAAAGGAGATTACAACAATGAACGAAACCACAAAGACTACCGCCGCCTCTGGTGGCATCGGACTTGGCACTCTCTGCCTTCTCGTTTCCATCATTCTCATCGTCCTCCGTGCCTGCGGCGTTTTCTCTTGCGCCCTTTGGCTCTGTTTCCTTCCTCTCATCATCTGGGCTGGGCTGATTGCGGCTATCGTTGCTATCGCTCTGCTCGTGTGGCTGATAATGGTGATTATCGCCTGCATCGCCGCAAGGTAAGGGGGTACACCCCCTTATTTTTTTCAAAAAAAAAGAATATATAATATAGTATATTTCTCAGCCCGGGCCCGCGAATATATCATATATTTTGCAAAAAGGGTTGCATTTTTTTGACCGCTATGGTATAATAGAGCCAATGAAGGAAAGGAGACCTTTTAAAGTGTATAAAATGATTATCGACACCGAAACCGCAAACGGCTTGGAACGCCCGCTCCCTTACGATATTGGCTATGCCATTTTCGATGATAAGACAGGGCGAGTGGTTTGTTCCCGCTCGTTCGTAGTTGCGGAAATCTTCCTCAACAAAGAATTGATGGCGGGTTCCTACTACGCCTACAAAATGCCGCAGTATTGGGAAGATATACAGAATGGCAAGCGGGAAATGAAGCGTTTTCTCAATATCCGCAAAATCATTCTTGAAGACCTCAAAAAGTGGAATGTGACCGAAGTGGGTGCTTACAATATG
>JAZRAZ010000033.1:0-7185 GCA_045634825.1 Eubacteriales bacterium
CTCAAAATGCACGGCGGTCTTGCCAAAAACGAACTTGGAAGTGAGGATTTGGTTGCTCTTGAAAAGGGTATTCCCAACCTGCTGCGGCACGTTGCCAACATTAAAAACGTTTATAAACTGCCTTGTGTTGTGGCAGTCAACCGTTTCCCGACCGACACCGATAAGGAAGTCGAGTTTATCATTTCCAAGTGTAAGGAGTTGGGTGTTAACACCGTTTTGTCTGATGTCTGGGCAAAGGGTGGAGAAGGCGGAAAAGACCTTGCCAGAGAGGTCATTCGTCTTTGCGACGAGGAGCAGGGGGACTTTACCTTTGCTTATGAACTGGACGGCAGTATTGAGGATAAGATTGAGGCAGTCGTTCAAAAGATTTACGGCGGATGCGGCATCAATGTCCTGCCCGCCGCCAAAAAGGAGATTGAGCGCCTGAGCGCACTCGGGTTTGACAAATGCCCCATCTGTATGGCAAAAACCCAGTATTCTTTCTCTGACGACCCCTTAAAACTCGGTGCTCCCGAAAACTTTACCGTGACCATTAAAAATGTCAAAGTTTCGGCAGGTGCCGGCTTTGTAGTGGTACTGACGGGCGATATTATGACCATGCCGGGCCTTCCCAAAAGCCCTGCCGCCGAGGGCATCGATGTCGATGCCGACGGTAAGATTACAGGATTGTTTTAATAAAAAATGATGCAAGGAAACTTGCATCATTTTTTATTGTAAAATGAAAATATTGACGGCATTTGTTAATAATGATAATATATAACCAAGAGGTGATATACTTGAAACTTGTTTTACTTACAGCGCTTGGCGTGGGGCTCGCAACAGTGTTCGGTGCCTTGATTGGCTTTTTGATTAAAAATATATCACATAAATTTTCCGACATTATTTTGTCCTTTGCCGCAGGAGTAATGCTTGCGGCGGCAGTGCTGGGACTGATTTTGCCGTCCCTTGAATACGGCGGTAAATATGGACTTTTGGTTACGGTGGCAGGCATTTTTGTCGGCGCACTGTGTCTGAATATCATTGATAAACTGGTACCGCATCTGCATAAATTGGTCGGCGCGGATATAGAAGCGCACAACAATGCGGGACTCAGTAAAGTACTGCTTTTTGTCAGCGCGATTGCCATTCACAATCTGCCCGAGGGAATTGCTGCAGGTGTCGGTTTCGGTTCGGGGGATACAACGCAGGCTTTGCTGATTGCAGGCGGTATTGCCCTGCAAAATATCCCCGAGGGTATGGTGATTATCGCGCCGATGCTTGCCGTGGGGATTACACCGCGCAAAACCCTCATCTGTGCACTGCTGACAGGGGTGGTTGAAGTGATTGGTACATTGATTGGATATTTTGCGGTTAGTGTGGCATCCTTTATTCTGCCGTTTGCGCTGGCGTTTGCAGGGGGTACGATGCTGTATGTCATCAGCGATGAAATGATACCCGAAACCCACGCGCACGGCGCCCAGCGCGGCGCCACCTATGCACTGCTCGTAGGATTTTGCTTGATGCTGGTGATGGATGTTTTACTTTAAGGGGGTAACCTTGTGAATAAAACAATGAAAAAAATATTGCTGGGTACTTCACTTGCCACCGCAGGTATTGCGGTCGTCAGCGCACTTTCTTATGCCGTAACCGATTTTATGGTGGATTTGGCGCTGGATGCTAAAAAACAAAAGCGGGTTTCGCCCAAAGCCATCAAGGCAATCACAGGGTCGGAAGAATTGAGCGAGTTTTTGGAATTTACCAAAATGCAAGGGGAGCATCTTTCGCAGATGCACCTGGAAACCGTTGGGATTACCGCCGAAGACGGCACCAAACTTATCGGGCATCTCTACCGCCATCCTAAAGCCCGTCGCACCATTGTTGCTATGCACGGCTGGCGCTCGGATTGGAAGCGCGATTTTGGTATGGTGGCAGACTTCTGGCACCAAAACGGATGTAATGTTCTGTATGTCGAGCAACGCGCGCAAGGGGAGAGCGGCGGCGAATATATGGGCTTTGGAATGCTGGAAAGATACGATTGTCTTGACTGGGTGCACTACCTTTGCCGTAACGGTTTTGATGACAAACCGATGTATCTTGCGGGTGTATCTATGGGAGGCGCCACCGTGCTGATGAGTGCCGCCTTTGACTTACCTGCTTGCGTAAAAGGCATTATGGCAGACTGCGCCTTTACCTCGGCGCAGGACATTTGGAAGCATGTTGCCAGAAACAATATCCGTATGGCATATACAGGTTTGCACGCGCTGATTGCAAATGACATCTGCAAACGAAAAATCCAACTCGGCAGTGCCGATTTCACCACGATCCAAGCGATGAAGGAATGCAGGGTGCCTGTTTTGTTTGTGCACGGAACCGACGACTGTTTTGTACCGGTCGAGATGACATACGAAAACTATAAAGCCTGCAGTGCGGAAAAACGACTTTTTGTGGTACCCGGTGCAGACCACGGTATGAGTTACTTTGTTGACCCCAAGGGGTATCAAACCGTTATGCAAAACTTCTGGAAAGATTATGACGGTCCTATTGCAAAAATATAAAAATATGATAAAATAGAAACATAATTTGTATCTTGAAAGAGGTATCTTATGGATAAACAAAAACTTTTAAATTTACTGGAGCAGGACTCCAAACTCACTTTGGAACAACTTAGCCTGCAACTTGGAGTGGAAACAAGCGAAGTTGCCGCACAGATTGATGCCTTTGAAAAAGAAAAGGTCATTTTGGGTTACAATGCGCTCATTGACTGGGAAAAGACCAAGCGTGCCAGCGTCACCGCGATGATTGAACTGAAAATCCAACCTACGCGCGGGGAAGGCTTTGATGCACTGGCACAAAGACTGGTCAATTACCCCGAAGTTAAAAGCGTGTATCTGATGAGCGGCGGATATGACATTTGGTTGCTCATTGAGGGCAAAACACTCAGAGAGGTCGCGATGTTCGTTGCCAAAAAAGTTGCCCCCATGCAAGGTGTTGTATCGACAGGCACCCATTTTGTTCTGACCAAATATAAAGATAAAGGTGTCATTTTCTGTGACCGCAAGGGTGACACACGGAGGCTTTTTTCCTATGATTGATTATGAAAACACCGTGAGCCGTGCCGTGCGGGACTTAAAACCCAGCGGCATCCGCAAATTTTTTGATATTGCGGCGGAAATGGACGATGTGATTTCTCTGTCGATTGGCGAGCCTGACTTTGTCACCCCTTGGCATATCCGTGAGGCAGGTATCGTTTCTCTGGAACAGGGCAAGACTCACTATACCTCCAATGCAGGTGTAGCGGAATTGCGGCAGGAAATTGCAAATTATCTGGAGCGTCGTTTTTCTTTACAGTACGATGCCGACCAGATTATTATGACCGTCGGCGGCAGTGAGGGAATTGACGTTGCCATTCGTACCTTGGTAGAAGCAGGGGACGAAGTGCTGATACCTGAGCCGAGTTTTGTCTGTTACGACCCGCTGACCCGTCTGGCAGGCGGTATCCCCAAACCCATCGTAACCCGCGAGCAAGACGAGTTTCGTCTGACCGCCAAGGCACTCAAAGATGCCATTACCCCCAAAACCAAACTGCTGGTGTTGCCGTATCCCAACAATCCCACCGGTGCCATTATGACCAAAGAGGACCTTTTGGAGATTGCAAAGGTACTGGAGGGAACCAATATTTATGTATTGAGTGACGAGATTTATGCAGAACTGACCTACGGCAGAAACCGCCATGTTTCGATTGCTTCTTTGAGTGAGGATATGAAAGAGCGTACCGTCATTGTCAGCGGTTTTTCCAAAGCCTATTCGATGACGGGTTGGCGCCTTGGCTATCTGGTGGCACCCAGACCGCTCATTAAACTGATGCTCAAAATTCACCAGTATGGCATTATGTCCTCTCCCTCCACCGCACAATATGCCGCCATTGAGGCGATGCGAAACGGGGACAGGGATGTTCGTGAAATGCGCGCGGAATATAATGCCCGCAGAAAATTTATCCGTCAGGGACTGGAGGAACTTGGGTTCCCGTGTTTTGAACCGCTTGGCGCGTTTTACATATTTCCCAATATTTCAAGACTTGGTATGTCTAGTGAGGAGTTTTGCGAAAAACTTATTTATGAGCAACGTCTTGCTGTTGTCCCCGGTAACGCTTTCGGTGAAAGCGGAGAGGGGCATGTGCGTATTTCCTATGCCTATTCCAAGGAAAATCTGAAAGAGGCACTCAGAAGACTGAAACTGTTTGTGGAGGACCACACGAAATGACAGACCTGTTTGCAAAGGCATATGCAAAGGTAAATTTATCACTGGATGTCGTGGGCAAACGCGCCGACGGGTATCACGAACTGTCGGGCGTGATGCAACAAATTTCGCTTGCCGATGATTTGTCAGCGTCGCCTGCAAAAGAAATTTCCATTCGTTGTAATCTGCCCTATATCCCGTGTGATGAGCGAAATATTCTGTGGAAATCGGCAAAAGCATTTTTTGAATATACTGACATTCGCGACAAGGGGGTTTCCTTTACACTTCATAAGCGTATTCCTTCGGGCGCAGGGCTCGGTGGTGGCAGCAGTGACGGTGTTGCGGCACTGAAACTGCTCAATAAAATGTATAAAACGCATTTGAGCGATGAGCAGTTGATTGAAATTGCAACACCCGTGGGTGCCGATATGCCGTTTTTTGTACGCGGCGGTACGGCTCTGGCGCGCGGTATCGGGGAAAAACTGGAGCAGTTATCTCCCTTAACCAAAGGTGCCTTTTTATTACTGAAACCGCCCTTTTCGTTGCCGACTCCAAAGATTTTTTCTTTGATGGATGAACTGGCAAGTTATCCGCACCCCGATGCAGAAAAAATGGCGCGTGCGGTTGAAAAGCAAGATGTTGCTGAAATTGGTGCCTTGCTGGGAAACTCTATGCAAATTGCCGTAGAGAAAGAACATCCCGAAATTGCAGTTTTCTGTGACCAACTTAAAAAGGCAGGCGCACTCGGCGCCATTATGAGTGGCTCGGGCAGTACGGTGTACGGCATTTTTGAGTCGGTAGAAAAGGCAAAAAAAGCCGCCCTTTCCTTTATCGGAAAACGATGCGACTGTTATGTTGTAACTCCTAAGGAATAAAATAACAAACCTCTGTCAATACTGGAAATATACCGAATTGACGGAGGTTTTTTATGTTTAAAAATAAAACGGTTAGTATGCTCGTGGCATTGGGGCTTGGCTTTTTATGTTGTATGATACTGCTGTGTTTTTCGGCAGGCAGGGAGGCAAGGGCGCTCAGCAGGGAAGTTTTGCGCTTTCATATCGTTGCCGATTCCGACTCGGCAGAGGACCAGCAACTCAAACTGAAAGTGCGCGACGGTATTGCAGAGTTGACCGACAAACTGTTCAAAGATGCCAAAAGTAAGCAAGAGGCAATAGAGATTGCTAACGAAAACAAAGAACAACTGCGCGCCTGTGCTGAGCAGATTTTACAGCAAGAGGGTTGTAAGGACAGTGTGCACATTGAGATTAAAAATCTCTATTTCCCGACCAAAAGTTACGAAAATGTCACCTTTCCTGCAGGCAACTATGATGCTATAGAGATTACACTGGGGGAGGGCAAGGGCAAAAACTTCTGGTGTGTAATGTTTCCCGCACTTTGTGTGGGCGCGGTCAGTCAGGATAATGAAGCGCTACTTTCCCAGGTTCTTGAACAAAGTGAACTCGAAATGGTCACCCATCCCTATACCCTGAAATTCAAAATGGCGGAATGGTTTGGAAAAATTTCCAAATTTTTTCAATAACTAAAAATGCCTTGGTTTTCACCAAGGCATTTTGTGTATATTTATTTCTTGCGGGGAGCGGTGACCACAATCTCACCTTTTGCTTTTTTCTCCAGCAGATTGTTGATGCGATGAACGGGGTTAAGCAGTCCCGAAACGGATTGGTCGTGATTGAGATTGTCGATAAAGTAAGCAATAAACTTGGACATATCGACCTCGGTGTACCACTCGCGCTCGGCAAGGTCAGGGCGGCGGTAAATGAGGTTGGTGGTAAAGACACGCTCTATGTATCCTTCTTCATAAGCCTTGTCAAACACTTCCAGTCCTGCAGTGAACAGACCGAAGGTGGTGGCAACAAACACTCTCTTTGCCCCCTTGTCCTTGAGTTTCTTGGCAATATCCATAACAGAATCGCCCGAGGCAATCATATCGTCCACGATAATCAGGTCTTTTCCCTCTACGCTTTCACCCAAAAACTCGTGGGCGACGATGGGGTTACGACCGTTGATAATAGTAGAATAGTCACGGCGTTTGTAGAACATACCGAGGTTAACACCCAGTACCGAGGAGTAATACATACTGCGGTTGAGGGCACCCTCATCGGGAGAAATAATCATCAGATTCTCTTTGTCAATGTTAAAGTCTTCAATAGTACGGCACATTGCTTTGAGGAACTGATAGGTCGGCATAATATTTTCAAAGGAACTCAGCGGAATTGCATTTTGTACACGGGCATCGTGAGCATCAAAGGTGAGAATATTATCTACTCCCATATTGACGAGTTCTTGCAGGCACAGCGCACAGTCCAGCGACTCTCTTGCCGTTCTCTTGTGCTGACGGCCTTCGTACAGCATCGGCATAATCACATTGATACGCTTTGCCTTACCGCTGGCAGCGGCAATAACACGCTTGAGGTCTGCATAATGGTCGTCGGGACTCATCGGTACTTCCTGACCGTACATTTTGTATTTAACGCCATAATTGAACACATCCACCAAAATATACAAATCCTGACCTCTGAAAGATTGATGGGAAATTGCCTTGGCTTCCCCTGAGCCAAAACGGGGACATTCCACATCCATTTTGTAAGACTCTTTGCAGTAGCCGCTAAAATCTGCTTCGTGAATAGATTCGTTGTGACGCTCGTTTCTCCACGTTGTCAGATAATAGTCAATGCGAGAAAGCAGGTCCTCACAGCCCTTCATTCCAACGATGCTGAGTTCACCGTATGGAATGGAAATTTTATGCACATTCTGTTCCATAATATCCTCCTGAATTTTAGATAATTACATTATACCTTTACTAGATTAAAAAAGCAAATAACTTTGACAAATTTCGTCACGAAAATAGTGGGACAATTTGCGGTAATTTTTGTATAATATGACAAAAAGCAGGTAATTTACCTGCTTTTATATTTATTTTGTACCGAAAATGCGGTCGCCTGCATCGCC
>JAZRAZ010000034.1:0-2519 GCA_045634825.1 Eubacteriales bacterium
TCAGCCGGCTTTCGTATTCCATCAGTTGCTGAGCATCTTTAGACAGGTCACGCACTGCGGCAGGCTTGGTCAGTATCGGTAGGGTGGGGCGCATCTTGGACAAAAGGGAGGTTCCCGTTTTGTTGGCGCCGAGTACCCGAATGTATTGTGGTGTATCAATGGTACACTCGCCGATAAAGGCTTTGAGAGCGATGCGTCGGAGGGAAGCGTAGGTACAACTTTTATTTTTTGCTTTTTGAAATACCTGCTCCATATTGCCTGCTTGCAGAGTGGCTTTGTAAAGGCGTCTGCCGACACCGTCGGGCGCCAGTTTATCCCAATCCTCTGCCCCAAGACTGCGAATGGCATAAAGCCATAAAAGGTCGGCTTTTTCGGGGTCGGGCGTCAATCCTTCCGACAGAATTTGCTCATAAAGAGGGTGGATTGCGTGGGGGGTGAACTGCTTATATTGTTCACGATGCTCGCGAAGATAGGAGGCACTGCAAAATGTATCTGTCGTGCAGTCATCATCGTGTGCTACGGCACATCGTTCAACGGGCAGAAATTCCATTTCGGGTGCTGCCTTAATATATTCCAGTCCTAAAAGATTGTTGGGAGTAGAGAGCAAATGGGCGTATTTCGGCATACATTCCTGATATGCCCTCATCAAAGATGCGGCATAGGAAAGACCGCTTTTTAAATGCGTTTTCAAAATGGGGGAGAGGGTTTGCTCACTGACAGAGGCAAGTGACAAAAGTCCCTCTTTTGCATTTCCCTCGCAGCCAAAGACTACTCTGCCCGAAAGACCGGTAGCGCTTGCAATCTGCATCGCACCCTGGGCAAAGCACCTTGCTTGTCCCATCGCAAAGGGAGCAGGCAGTTCCAGTACCAAATCAGCACCGCTTTGCAGTGCCATCTGCGCGCGCTTCCACTTGTCACAAAAGGCAAACTCTCCCCGCTGAGTGACATGAGAACTCATAATGCAAACCTTGGGGTCGGCACCTGCTTTTCGGAGCAAATAGGCGTGTCCGTTGTGCAGGGGATTCAATTCACATACAATAAAATTAACCATTTTTTCCTACTCTTTAAATTAATACTTGCAACACTGATATTTCTATTATATAATATGATGTGGTAAAATGAAAGAAAAACTTTTTGGAGGATATAGAAATGAAAATTTTGGTAATCAATGCCGGTAGTTCTTCTTTGAAATATCAGCTCATTGATATGGCGGACCACAGCGTACTGGCAAAGGGTCAGTGTGAGCGTATTAATGTGGATGGCGCCTTCAAGCACATAGCGGGTGATAAAGAGGTTAAAATGGAAGTTGCCTTGCCCAATCATAAAGTGGCTATTGAATTGGTGCTGAAATATTTGACGGACAAGGAATACGGTGTCATTGAAAATGTTTCGGACATTTCTGCCGTAGGTCACCGTGTTGTTAACGGCGGTGAGATTTTCCCTGAAAGTTGTATTATGGATGATGAAAAGATTGCAACTCTGGAAACTTTGACCGAATTTGCGCCGTTGCACAATCCTCCGGCGGTTACCGGTATCCGCGCTTGTGTGGAAGTTATGGGCAAAGATGTTCCGCAAATCTGCGTGTTTGACACTTCGTTCCATCAAACCATGCCGAAGGTAGCAGGCGTTTACGCCTTGCCGTATGAATTTTATACCGAGCATGGTATTCGGCGCTTCGGTGCACACGGTACATCCCATAAGTATGTTGCTGCCAAATGTGCTGAGATGATGGGCAAGGATGCCTCTGAACTTAAAATCGTCACCTGTCATTTGGGTAACGGTTCTTCCATTACCGCAGTAGATGGCGGTAAATGTGTGGACACTTCTATGGGCTTTACCCCTCTTGCAGGTCTTCTGATGGGCACTCGTTGCGGTGATATCGACCCTGCTATTTTGCCTTTCATTATGAAGAAATTTAATATTTCTGTTGATGAGATTGGCGATTTTCTCAACAAAAAGTGCGGCGTTCTGGGTGTCAGCGGTGTGTCCAGCGATTTTCGTGATTTGGATGCGGCAGCAGAGCAGGGTAATGAGCGTGCTCAACTTGCGCTGGATATGTTTAATTATCAGATTGTTAAATATATCGGTTCCTATGCCGCGGCTATGGGTGGTATTGATGCCATTGTTTTCACTGCAGGTGTTGGTGAAAACAATCCCTTGATGCGTGAGGATATTTTAAATCAAGTCAAGTTCTTGGGTATTGAAGTGGACAGTCAGGCAAATGCCTGCCGCGGAAAAGCCGCTAAAATTACGACAGACAACAGTCGTGTTTCCGCTTTTGTTATTCCCACTAACGAGGAACTTGCCATCGCACTTGATACACAAAGACTGGTAGAAGAAAACTGATTTAAACTCATCGCAAACATAGTTTGCGATGAGTTTTTAACTTTTTAAAAGTATGTATTGAAATCAAGGCAAAATCTAATTATAATAAAAGTAGCACTATTCAAAGAAAACATTTAAAGAGGAAATATTATGTACAGAATCGGTATAGACCTTGGCGGTACCAACATAGCGGT